>CAYRBE010000351.1:0-1512 GCA_964422345.1 uncultured Dechloromonas sp. | reverse complement strand
ACACCGATTTACGCGCTTCCTTGGCGTTCGGCACGGTGAAGAAGCGCATCATGATGTGCGGCAGACCGGCGGTGCCGAAGAGCAACGCCAGTGACAGCGAAACGGCAGAAACCGGATCAGCCATCAGCGAGCCCGGGGCCATGATCTTGATCCCGGCCTTGTGCGCAGCAACCGCCTGATTGAACATGGCATCAAAGGAAAAGCCGAACTTGGCGAAGGCGAGAATCATCAGTGCGGTACCGCCGCCGAGCAGCAGGCAGGCCTTGATGATCTGGACCCAGGTCGTGGCGACCATGCCGCCGAAGGTCACATAAACCATCATCAGCAGGCCGACTGAAATCACCGCGTAGGTGTAATCCAGACCGAAGAGCAACTGGATCAACTGGCCGGCACCGACCATCTGCACGATCAGGTAGAAGCAAACCACGGTCAGCGAACCGAAGGCTGCAAACGTACGAATACGGTTTTGATCAAGACGGTAGGAAGCGATGTCGGCAAAGGTGAATTTGCCCAGATTGCGCAGACGTTCGGCCATCAGGAACAGGATGATTGGCCAGCCGACAAAGAAACTGATGGTGTAGATAAAACCATCAAAACCTTTGGCATAAACCAGTGAAGTCAGGCCGAGCAGGGTCGCTGCCGACATGTAGTCACCAGCAATTGCCAGACCATTCTGGAAACCGGTGATGCCGCCACCCGCCGTGTAAAAGTCAGCGGTCGATTTGGTACGGGTCGACGCCCAGTAGGTAATGCCGAGGGTAGCTAGCACGAAGACCATAAACATGGCGATGGCGCTGATGTTGATCGGCTGTTTTTGTACGCCTTCGATAGCTCCCGGCGCAGCAAATACGGTGAAGGTGGCGGCCAGCAGGCAACCCGCCACCAATGCGGTCATTGAACGCTTCATTTGTTCGACTCCTTGAGGATTTGCTCGTTGAGCGCATCGAACTCGCCATTGGCACGGCGAATGTAGATGCCGGTGGTCAGCCATGAGCCAACGACAAGAATCACGCCGACCGGCCAGCCAATGGTGATGATGCTGCCGTCACTGATCGGCAGCGCGAGCAGGGCCGGGTTGAAGGCGGTAATCATCATGAAGGTGTAGTAAGGCACCAGCACGACGAGTGAAAGGATGATCGCGAAGCGCGTACGCTTGCCGACCATTTCGGCGAATTTCGGATTGCTCCGAATTCTTTCCTGAACTGTACTTTTTGACATAACCCCTCCTCAGAGGAAAACAAATAGGTTGAAACGATGGTTTTTACTGCTTTGGGTTCTTAACTACATATTTGGATAGGTCGGCCCGCCCCCGCCTTCCGGCACCGTCCAGTTGATGTTCTGGGTTGGGTCCTTGATGTCGCAGGTTTTACAATGCAGGCAGTTCTGGCCGTTGATTTGCAGGCGCGGTTTGCCTTCTTCCTCACCGACAATTTCGTAGACGCCAGCCGGGCAATAACGGGTTTCCGGCGCACCGTACTTGGCGTAATTGACGCTGATGGCAACGCTCTCATC
>CAYRBE010000350.1:0-1550 GCA_964422345.1 uncultured Dechloromonas sp. | reverse complement strand
AGCAATCGCCAGATTATTGACATTGAACGGCTGGCGTACCCGGTTCATCAGATCGGCCACTTCCGCAGAAGCCAGCGCATAGCCAACTCGTAATCCGGCCAGACCAAAAATTTTCGAGAAGGTCCGGGTAATCACGAGATTGGGGAAATCTTTGATCCAGGCGGCGGTATCAACCCGCTCGGCCGGTGGCAAATACTCGTTATAAGCCTCATCAAGCACCACGACGACATCTTTTGGCACGCTATCCAGAAAACGACGAACCTCCGTATAGGGCAGGAAATTACCAGTCGGGTTATTCGGGTTGGCAATCCAGACGATCCGCGTATCCGGTCGAATCGCCGCCTGCATGGCGGCGAGATCGTGGCCGTAATCCTTGGCCGGAGTCGAGATCAACTCGGCACCGGTGGACAACGTCGCCAACGGATAAACTGCGAAGGCATGCTGGGCAAAAACAGCTGAACGGCCCGGGGCAAGGAAAACCCGTGCAATCAAATCAAGTACATCATTTGAGCCATTGCCCAGAACCACCTGATTCTGCGCCACGCCACAACGATCAGCCACGGCCTTGATCAGGTCAAACTGGTCGGGATAGCGTTCAATCCCGCCAATCGCTGCTTCCACCGCTTTTTTCGCCTTCGGGCTCATCCCCAGGGGGTTCTCGTTGGAGGCGAGTTTGACAATTTTTTCAACCGGAATACCCATCTCGCGAGCCAGCTCAGTGATTGGCTTGCCCGGTTGGTAAGGTGAAATGGCGCGCACATAAGACAGCGCTTGTTCGGCGAGGCTCATGGAGCAACTCCTCAATAAACAGCGACCGGGTAAGACCCGAGAGTTTTCATATAGGCGGCACGACGGGCCAGTTCTTCCAGCGCAGCCTTGATCGGCGCATCGTCGCGATGGCCTTCGATATCGACGTAGAACACATATTCCCACAAGGCATTGCGGGCCGGACGCGACTCCAGACGACACATCGAAACACCTGCACTAGACAAGGGCAGAAGCAGTTCGTGCAAGGCGCCGGTACGATTCGGTGCTGACATGATCAACGAGGTTTTATCACGACCGGACACGCCGGCATCATGTTTGCCCAAAACCAGAAAACGGGTTGTGTTATTCGGCTCATCTTCGATATTCTCGACCAGCCTAGGCAGTTGATAGCGCTCAGCCGCTGCTTCCCCGGCAATTGCCGCGACGCCCTGCTCTTCAGTAGCCATTTGTGCGGCCAATGAATTGCTCGCCACTGAAATGCGCGGAACGCCCGGCAGGTTGTGGTTCAGCCATTCGTGGCACTGCGCAAGTGACTGGGCGTGCGAATAAACCTTGGTCACTTTATCGAGACCGGATTCTTTGGTCAGCAGATTTTGGTGAATACGCAGAACGACCTCACCACAAATTTTCAGTTGCGTACCCAGCAAGAGGTCCATCGTGCGGCCAACAGCACCTTCGGTCGAGTTCTCGACCGGCACGACGGCATAGTGCGCATGACCGGATTCGACTTCACGGAAGACATCATCAATCGACGATTGCGGCAGCAAGCAGGCGGCATGACC
>CAYRBE010000349.1:0-1552 GCA_964422345.1 uncultured Dechloromonas sp. | reverse complement strand
CATCATGGTGATTGTGGGCGGCTACGAGACCTTTGTCTCGCGCATGAATCTGGACGACCACCCCGATCAACCCGAGTGGCTGAGCCATGTCAATGCATCCGTGCTGAAGGTCAAGCTAGCAACCGCCATCATTGGTATCAGCTCGATTCATTTGCTGAAAACATTTATCGCGGTAGGCGCACTCGGGTCTGAACATTCTCAGTTCACCGAAGCCGGGGTCATGTGGCAGACCATTATCCATGTGGTTTTTGTCCTTTCGGCGATAGGTATCGCCCTTGCCGACAGGTTGATGCCACTCGCGCCACATAGCCATACGCCAAAAGCAGAACATTGATGCCCCGAAAAGGCATCGATGCTTCAAGCTTGCTTGAAGCAGATAAATCCGCGAATCGGGTAACGCCAATTAAGGAAATCTGCTCTCGACATCAGCAGCTTCCTTGAGTACCCAGTCTTCGAATGCCTGCAAACGTGCTGGCTGCATACGGTTCGGGTGGCACGCCAGGAAATAGGCGCGTGTCGTATGTACGCGCAAGGCAAGCGGGGCAACCAGGCGGCCGGTCCGTAAATCGTCTTCGACAAACACCCATTGCGCCATCATTACACCGAGTTCGTCGATGGCCGCTTGGTAGGCGAGCGCTGCATTCTCGAACTTCAAACCACTATTGCCGTCAATGCCGGTAGCTGCTGTCGCCGCAAGCCAGGACGGCCAGTCGAACGGCCGGTTCATTGAACACAGCAATACGTGGTTTGCCAGGTCCTGGGGCTCGAGGAGTGGCGGGGTATGCTTGAGCAGACCAGGAGCACAGACCGGCAGCAACACTTCGCCGAACAGACGTTGATAACCGGGGCCGGATGGCGGTTCGGACCACGAATAGATGCTGAAGTCGATATCTTCCCGATCGAAATCTGCAGGTTCGTGCGAAGTTGTGATTTGCACATCAATTTTTGGATGCAGGGCGTGGAAGCGGGCCAGCCGCGGCACCAGCCAGCGCAGGGCAAAAGTCGGCGGCAGCTTCAAGCGCAAACGCCTTTCGTCGGGGCTGAGCTTCAGTTGGCGAGCGCCTGATTCAATCTGGTCGAGCGCATTCTTTACCAGTCGGAAGTAGGTACTGCCCTGTGGCGTGAGTTCAATTCCGCGGTGCACGCGCAGGAACAACTTGACCTTGAGCCATTGCTCAAGACCGGCGACATGGCGACTCACCGCACCTTGTGACACACACAATTCCTGCGCTGCACTGGTGAAGCTTGCACTGCGTGCAGCGGCTTCAAAAGCTCGAATGGCATTCAGGGGAGGAAGTTGTCTGATCATTTGTTTGCCATCTAATTTACTCATGGCCAGTATGAGCTAATTATTCTTGCGTAACAAGCCGCGCTGCCGCATTCTCTATATTCGGTTCATTACGGAGGAAGATTAAATGGATAACACCAAAATGCGGACCAAGTTGCTCAAACCCTTGTGCCTCGCTGCATTCATGATCGCCTGCGGCTTCGCCCAGGCCCAGACCTACCCCTCCAAGCCGATCCGCATGATTGTTCCATGGCCGCCCGGCGG
>CAYRBE010000348.1:0-1597 GCA_964422345.1 uncultured Dechloromonas sp. | reverse complement strand
GTATTCAGGTGCGGGTGCTGCAGCGTTTGGGTAGCACGCGGGCGCTGACCGTCTTCGGCCGCGAAGGTCTGGATGAAATCTCCATTTCCGGCCAAACGCTGGTTGGTGAGTTGAAAGATGGCCGGGTCAGTGAATACGAAATTCACCCCGAACAATTCAACCTTCCTGTGCATGACCCCAAAACCTTGCAAGTCGCCAATGTCGAAGAATCCAAAGCCATGTTGCTCGGTGCGCTCGACAATAAGCCAGGTGCCCCGCGCGACATCGTTGCGCTCAATGCCGGTGCGAGTATTTATGTGTGTGGTCAGGCCACAACGCTCGCCGACGGGATTGACAAGGCTTTTGAAGTGATTGCATCGGGGGCCGCACGTCAGCAACTTGAGCGGTTTGTTGGGGCGACTAAAAATCACATCGGTCAAAGTTGAGCCAGCGATTTGCGATAAGCCGGAGCGGGTGCAATGAGTAATCATGGAAGAATTGCCGGTCAGCTTGAGTTTTCGGCCAAGCTCAAGCGGGCGGCGATTGATAATCCTGATTTGCCAGTCAGGTTTATTGTTAATGCCTTTGCCTCAATGGCTGAATCAAGAGAGTCTACGACCCCCTTTGTTTCGCGTACAGCCAGAATACTTCACCGATTCAGCCCCGAGTAAGCCAAAAAAATGTGGCCATATGCATTCTGACGTTAGAAACGGATGTCTATTGACTGAATATATCAAAAAGATATAATCGGCGCATGCACATCATTTCCATCAAGATGCTCCGCGAGTTCTGGCAGAAGCATCCGGCAGCAGAATCAGCTTTGCGCCAGTGGCATTCGATTGTTGAGCATACTGATTTCAGGGATTTCAATCATGTGCGTGGGTTTTTCCGGTCAGCGGACTACGTGCCACCCTTTGTGGTCTTCGATATTTGCGGGAACAACCTCCGGATTGTGGTCGTCATTCAGTACCAGGGAAAGAAAGTGTACGTGCGGGAGGTGATGACGCGCCGCGAGTATGACGACTGGTGCAAGCAATACCGAAAAGGAAAGGTCTAATTATGCAAACAGTGCAAACCCATTTCGACATCAAAGCCATTCAATCTTCTTGGGCGGCTTTCGACGCCATGGCGCATCTTCGTCCGATACATGATGAAGCGAGCTACGATCAAATGGTGGCCTTGATGAACTCGCTACTGGATGCAGTTGGCGACGATGAAGAGCATGCCCTTTCCGGGTTGTTGGAGTTGGTTGGGGATCTCGTTTCAAAATACGAAGCCGAGCACTACGCCATAGAAACAGCGGCCCCCAAAGACTCGTTGCGCTTCTTGATTGAAGCGCGTGGCCTGAAGCAAGAGGATTTGGGTGTTGTTGTGGCACAGAGCAATCTTTCTGCAATTTTGGCCGGTAAGCGCAAAATCAGCGCGACGCTGGCGGGCAAACTTGGCAAGTTCTTCGATGTTAGCCCCGCGCTTTTTGTGCCGCGCTAATCAGTAAATTGTTGCCGTTTTCAACCTCAGAATACACATAGCCAAAATGTCAGATATCCTCAATAAAATCATCGTGACCAAGCATCAAGAGGTCGCCGCCCTAAAAGCCGCCAAGCCAATGGCGCAAGTC
>CAYRBE010000347.1:0-1611 GCA_964422345.1 uncultured Dechloromonas sp. | reverse complement strand
CCCGTGACACTCAGCGGCAAAAAAGTGCTGGTGGTTGAAGACAATGCGGTCATGCAAACCTTGATAGGTGGCTTGGTTCGCACTTTTGGTTGCCGGGTTGAAATGGCAGCGTCCGGCAAGGCGGCGTTGGCGTGCCTCGCCGATGGAAAAACATTCGATATCATCCTTATGGATTGGCGGATGCCTGATATGGATGGCTTGTCTGTCGCGCTCAGACTTAAAAATGACGGGAATGCAACGCCTGTCTTGATGGTTACTGGCGATGAATCTGAACTGGCGCGCATCGAAGCCGATTCGCTGGGCGTCAAAATCGCTGGTTTTTTGAGCAAACCAGTCTCTTCGTCGGCTTTACTTAATGCCATGACTGTGGCGCTGGGCGGGAACTCAACTCAACCGTCTCAACCAGTCTCACAACAAACCACCCCTGTTCACGACCTAACAGGAGCGCGCATCCTACTCGTAGATGACAACCAGTTTAATCGCGAGGTCGGGCTTGAGTTGATCGAGATCACCGGTGCTACCGTTACAACTGCCGAGGATGGTGAGCAGGCGGTGGCCGCAGTCGCCAATGGTGGCTTCGACCTGGTGCTGATGGATATACAGATGCCAGTGATGGATGGTTATACCGCAGCCCGTATCATCCGTGAGCGCTACCCCGATCTGCCAATTATCGCCTTGACTGCTCATGCTATGGCTGAAGAGAAGGGGCGTGTGCTGGCTGCTGGTATGAACGACATCATCACCAAGCCAATTATGCCTGGCACGCTCTACGCATTGCTGGCTACTTTTTTGAGGAGCGCTAACGCAGACAACCCGGAAGGGGTGGCAAAGTCGGATCAGCCGTCTGACATACCTCCGGATGCATCTTTGACCGCAGAATCCAGCCAGGTTGTCGCAAGTGATGTGTTTGATTTAGATGCGGGACTTGCGCGTGTAAATGGAGATCACTCGAGGCTTATGCGGTTTTTGCAGTTGTTTCGTGAGCGTAACGCCGGCGTTCTTGAAAATATTGGCACTGCACTAGCAGCCCAGGATTTTGAATCGGCGCGGCGACTTTCTCATTCTTTGAAGGGAGGCGCCGGCACGGTTGGGCTGGTTGAACTCCAGAAAGCTGCGGGAAATTTGGAAAACGCACTGGAAAATCTGCTGCGGGGTCCAGATGGCGTTAGTTGTCATGATGAATTTATCATGTTTCAAAAGAGTTGGGCGCGGGCTCAGCTTGCACTAGCAAGCTTGCTCGACACAGCCTCGGCTACGTAACATAAACACAATGAACTCATAGGGATAAGACCATGGAAAAGCTGCTGAGCGTTGGAAATACTGCTACTGAAGATACTCCGAATGGCCGAATTTTGATCGTCGATGACGACCCTGTGGTGGCTGGAATGCTGGGTATTTCACTTGAAGCTGCCGGACATACGATTGTTGAGGTTTATTCTGGAGAGGAGGCCTTGGCTTCGCTCGCTGAAAATGATTCAGCATCATTGCCGGATGTTATTTTTCTCGACATTGAAATGGGGATGGGAATTGATGGCTACGAGACCTGCCGCCGTCTTCGGGCGGTCGCTGCAACGGGTGACCTGCCGGTAATTTTCCTCTCTGGCCACGATG
>CAYRBE010000346.1:804-1616 GCA_964422345.1 uncultured Dechloromonas sp. | reverse complement strand
TTCATGTCCTTGGTCGGACATAACGGCGATCTCGATTTTTACCACGGCAGTCTGCGGGCGCGTGACGATAACGGCAAGCTGATCTTCGACGGCGTCGATTACCAGCAGTACAACCAATATATCGAAGAGGAAGTTCGCTCCTGGAGCTACATGAAGTTCCCCTACTTCAAGTCGCTGGGTAAAGAGCACGGCTGGTACAAGGTCGGGCCGCTGGCGCGGGTGCAGAATTGCAATCAGATTTCGACCCCGTTTGCCGAGCATGAGCGTAAAGAGTTCGTTGATTACGCTGGTGGCTCGCCGATGCATGCACCGCTGGCCTATCACTGGACGCGGATGATAGAAATGCTCCACGCCGCTGAACAGATTAAAGAATTGTTGCACGATGACGATTTGCTCAGCGATGACCTGATGGTTAAAGGCGAGCGTGCGATGGAAGGGGTGGGGGTGATCGAAGCGCCACGTGGCACTTTATTCCATCACTATCAGGTTGATGAAAACGATCTGGTCACTATGGCCAATCTGATCGTTTCGACGACCAATAACAATCAAGCCATGAATGAAGCAGTGCGCCATGTTGCCCGGCGTTACCTGCATGGCCGGGAAATAACCGAAGGCTTGCTCAATCACATTGAAGTCGCGATCCGTGCTTTTGACCCCTGCCTATCTTGCGCGACCCATGCCTTGGGCAAGATGCCGCTTGAGGTTGAACTGGTCGATCCGGATGGCCGTTTGGTGCATAGCCTGAGCCGGGAATGATTCTTCAACCTGACTCAGGACAGGCCAAGCCTGTCGTAATCTTTGCCATCGGCAAC
>CAYRBE010000346.1:0-794 GCA_964422345.1 uncultured Dechloromonas sp. | reverse complement strand
TGCTCAATCACATTGAAGTGGCGATTCGGGCTTTTGACCCCTGTCTATCTTGCGCGACCCATGCCTTGGGCAAAATGCCGCTGGCGGTAGAGTTGATCGACCCGGATGGTCGTCTGGTGCATAGCTTGAGTCGCGAATGACTGCGCCGGTCGTGATTTTCGCCATCGGCAACCCAAGCCGGGGAGACGATGCACTGGGGCCTTTGCTACTTGATCGGCTGACCGGTTGGATTGATCAGCAGGGCCTCGCTGAGCGTTTTGAGTTGGTCGAAGATTTTCAGTTGCAAATCGAACATGCGCTGGACTTGCAGGAGCGCAAACTTGCCCTGTTTATCGACGCTGGAGAGCGCACGCCGGGGCCGTTCCAGTTCTATCCTGTGGTGGCAGCTAGCGGTGCGCTTCATACGACGCATCAACTCCCTCCGGCTGCGGTATTGCAGGTCTATGCGCTGACCGAAGCTTTACCCGCACCAACCGCATTCATCCTGTGCATCCGAGGCGAAAGCTTTGAACTCGGCGAAGCTTTGAGTCCAGCCGCCGAAGAAAATCTCGATAGTGCCTTTGCTTTTTTACAAAACCTCTTACCGACGCCCGATGCCAAGGCGTGGCTTCAGTGCGTGCAGAATCCGGTTTGATTTTTGCCTTTTTTGGCTGTGCACCGTAGCACTCAGTTTGCTCAATCCAGGCCTTTGAATGTTTTACGCCAGGCCATGGGTGAGACGCCAAATGCTCGTCGAAAATGAATGCGCAGCGATTCTGGTGACCCGAAACCAACCTGTGTAGAAATGACGTCAA
>CAYRBE010000345.1:0-1634 GCA_964422345.1 uncultured Dechloromonas sp. | reverse complement strand
CTCTGCGCTAAAGCGGTGCGCCGATTTCTCGTGTTGCACTGCAACAGTGCACGCCAAAAAACAGCATTTTTCGCTGTTGAAAATCCCAAGCTATTGAAAACATTGCTGTTTCAAAATAACTACTCCTTTATAACTAAGCTGGCACGACCATTGCGATAGTCACTACATGAGAAGGCCAGCAGCGGCTGGTGTGAGTTACCTGTTTTGAAACTATCGTTACTTAGGAGCGCGCAATGGAAGACAAAAAAATACTCGTGGAAGGCTCGTCAGAAGCCACCCCTTCATTTTCCCGCCGGGACTTTATTTCTGCAGCCTTGGGAACCTCGCTGATGGCGATGGTCCCACCGGGTGTGCGTAGCGGTGCTTGGGCTGCTGGTTCGGACGCGCCGGAAAAGAAAGAGATTCGGATCGGCTTCATTCCGCTGACGGACTGTGCTTCAGTCGTCATGGCGGCGGTGAATAAGTTTGATGAAAAGTACGGCATCAAGATCATTCCAACCAAGGAAGCCTCCTGGGCTTCGGTGCGTGACAAGCTGGTTAATGGTGAACTCGATTGCGCTCACGTTTTGTATGGCTTGGTTTATGGCGTGCAAATGGGCGTCGGCGGGCCGAAGAAGGATATGAACGTATTGATGAACCTGAACCATAACGGTCAGGCCATTACGCTGTCGAATCAGTTGAAAGACAAGGGCGCCACCGATGGCCCCAGTCTGGCCAAGTTGATCGCCAAGAAGGAGCGCGAATACACCTTCGCCCAGACCTTCCCGACCGGCACCCATGCGATGTGGCTGAATTACTGGCTGGCGGCGAATGGGGTTAATCCGCTGAAGGATGTTAAGACGATTACCGTGCCGCCGCCGCAGATGGTCGCCAATATGCGGGTCGGTAACATGGATGGCTTCTGCGTTGGCGAGCCGTGGAATAACCGCGCCATTATCGACAATATTGGTTTTACCGGGGTAACGACGCAGGATATCTGGAACGATCACCCGGAAAAGGTGCTTGGCACCACGGCGGATTGGGCGCAGAAAAACCCGAACACGGCACGGGCTGTGGTCGCGGCGATTCTTGATGCCGGCAAGTGGATTGACTCCTCGATTGCCAACAAGCAGAAGACGGCTGAGGTGATTGCCCAGAAGTCTTACGTCAATACCGACACCGATGTCATCGTCGCTCGCATGCTGGGCCGCTATCAGGATGGCCTGGGTAAGAGCTGGGACGACAAGAATCACATGAAATTCTTTAACGAGGGGGCGGTCAATTTCCCCTACCTCAGTGACGGCATGTGGTTCATGACCCAGCACAAGCGTTGGGGCTTGCTGAAGAGCCATCCGGATTATCTGGCGATTGCTAAACAGGTGAACCGTATTGACATCTACAAGCAGGGCGCTACCGCCGCTGGTGTCGCGCTGCCGAAGAGTGAGATGCGCAGCCACAAGCTGATCGATGGCGTAGTTTGGGATGGCAAGGATCCGGCGAAGTATGCCGATGGTTTCAAGATAAAAGCCTGACGTAATTAATGCACCGCCTCACCCGGTTTGGCCGGGGAGGCGGATAAAGGAGAAGAGCATGAGTACCACGACCCTGAGTAGCGCAGCATTAGGTGGTGATTTTTGCCCAAAAGAGCCAGTGCA
>CAYRBE010000344.1:0-1637 GCA_964422345.1 uncultured Dechloromonas sp. | reverse complement strand
CCGATATTTGACTTGTTTTCCTTAATCGCCTTGATGATGAAATCCCGGTCGCTGTAGTTTGTGCCCAAGCGTCCGCCAGTTTTTGGCACGTCGCTAATGGCGATGCCGTCAATCCCGGTAACAAAAATGCCGCTGTTGAATAGCTTCAGAAGTACGCCGTGTTTTTCGAGGTAATCCTGTAAATCAGTAGGCGTGGCGATCATTGCCGGGGTAATCGTTTTGGCAATGAGGGAGATGGCGTTCAAACGGTCTTCAAGCGTTTCGTTGATGTTTGCTGCCAGCATGGAAACATTGGAGTAAGCCTGTTCACCAAATTGCTGCGTCATTTCGCTGCGGAGCAAAGATGTTGCATACCATGCAATTGACCAGACACCGAGCACGAAAACAAATAGGGTGAAGACGGTTAGCTTTGTTTTGAGCGAGGTTCGCTGAAAGAGGTTGAAGCTCATTCCGGTCGTCCAAATAGTGCCATGCGCTAATCTGAAATACTTAGGTAGATATTGGCAGGAGATTATTGTTAGCCTCCATTATCCGCCCAAAGTCATATAAGGATTAGTTATTTGGTGTGGGGTGATTTCAAGCTTTTTTATGAGCACCGTCAGGCTACAGCTGGATCACGCCGTGGCCTGACGGTACTGGAAATTACTCAGCTAGAGCTGGGTAATCGGTATAACCCTCGGCGCCGCCACCGTACAACTTGTCGGCGCGTAGTTCATTCAAGGGCTTGTCGTCGTGTAGGCGGCGAACGAGGTCTGGCGTGCTGATGAAGGGACGACCGAAGGCAACCAGTTCGGCCTTGCCGTTAGCGATTGTTTCGAGTGCCAGTTCACGTGAATAGCCGTTGTTCACCATCCATGCGCCGGGGAAGGCGCGGTGCAGCGCTTCGTAGTCGAAGGTTTTACCTTCAGGGCTGCGCGTACCGCCGGTTTCGCCTTCAATAACGTGCAGGAAGGCCAGGCCGAGCGGGGCCAGCTTTTCTACTACGTAGCCATAGAGCGCCTGTGGGTTACTGTCGAGGGCGGCGGTGAAGGTGGTCATCGGACTGAGGCGGACGCCAGTACGGCCAGCACCGATTTCTTCAGTGACTGCTTGCATGACTTCGAGCAGCAGGCGGGCGCGGTTGGCAATGCTGCCACCGTAGGGGCCTGAGCGATCATTGACGCTGTCGCGCAAAAACTGTTCGATCAAGTAGGTATTGGCTGCATGTACCTCGACACCATCGAAGCCGGCGGCGATGGCATTGCGCGCGGCGTGGCGGTAGTCCTCAATCAGGCTGGGGATCTCGTCGTCACGCAAGGCGCGGGGGGCTGAAACAGGAATGAATCCTTCGCTGGTAAAGGTCATGGCAGTTGCCGGGTTGGCTGTTGATGAAACTGGTGGAGCGCCATCCGGCAGTAGTGAAACATGGGATATCCGGCCAACGTGCCAGAGTTGCAGCACAATCTTGCCGCCAGCGGCGTGGACGGCATCGGTCACCTGACGCCATCCGGCGATTTGCTCTGCTGAGTAGATGCCCGGGGTGTCGAGGTAGCCTTGGGCCATCGGGCTGATCTGGCTCGCCTCAGCGATGATCAGGCCGGCGGTGGCGCGCTGGCGGTAGTACTCGGCAGTCAATGGCCCGGCAACATTGCCTGCAA
>CAYRBE010000343.1:0-1661 GCA_964422345.1 uncultured Dechloromonas sp. | reverse complement strand
TGAGGCGGTCGATAGCGATCTGCTCGGCGACATCAACGTGCTCACAGCCACCGTAGTAGCGCTTGCCCGGATAGCCTTCGGCGTATTTGTTGGTGAGCTGGGAGCCTTGGGCTTCCATTACTGCCTTGCTCACATAGTTTTCAGACGCGATCAGTTCGATATGGTCTTCCTGACGCTGGACTTCGGCCTGAATGGCCTGCCAGAGTTCAGGGTCAACTTTTGCCAGGGTGTCTTTCGCGGAAAACATGGGGATAGCCTCAAGCCATTGAAAAGGGGTGGAATTTTATCACGAGGGAAGTTCATCAAGGGCGCCAGCTTCAAGATGCCCGGTTTCGCCCCATGTTTTTAGGCTCCAGCGCCCGTCCACCGTAGCAATCCAGTTCAAGCCTGCATTTGGAATCAGGAAGTCTCGCGGGGTTTCAAGGCTGTTGCCCCGGACAAAACGATTGATGACATCCAATACTCCACCATGCATTACAACAACTATATTTTGCCCCGGATGTGCCGCTGCAATCTCCTTGAGTTTGCCGGTGACCCGATCAAACAGCACACTCAAACTCTCACCGTTTTCGAATGCATAGTCGGCATTACGCCCCTCAAACGCAGCATACCCTTCGGGGTATTTGGCTTTCGCTTCATCATAGGTCAAGCCTTCAAAAATACCGTAACAGCGCTCACGCATTTCTGGCACAGAAATGGGAGACAAGCCCAGCGCAGCGCCTATCGTTTGTGCGGTAACCCAGGCTCGTTTCAAGTCGCTGCTATAAATTGCCGAGATATCCGCATTACGCAGCCATTGCCCCGCAGCAGCAGCCTGACCCAAACCAGCATCATTCAACCCGATATCGATATGCCCCTGAATTCGCCGCGCCGCGTTCCATTCAGTTTCCCCGTGACGCACCAAACAAAGTCGAGTTGCAGAATTTATAGGGATTTCCACCATGTTCGACCTGAGCCCTTCTCTGTAAATTGTCGCCTTGGGATTCTCAATTAACCCCGGCCACTTTTAGAAGCCGGTAATTTTATCAACCGAGGAGGACTTTTCGTGAACCTTCTGCTTAAGCTTTCACAGCTTATCGACACGCTCGTTGAGCGAGTCGGCAAAGGCGCATTCTGGCTGATTCTGGTGATGACAGTCATCAGTTCGGCAAATGCTGTCGTTCGTTTTTTATTCAACTACAGTTCAAACGGCCTGCTGGAAATCCAGTGGTATCTGTTTGCCGCTGTCTTTCTACTGTGCTCACCCTACACGCTGCAAAAGAACGAGCATGTCCGGATCGACGTCATCTCAGGTAAATTTTCAGCCCGTGGTCTGGCCATCATCGACATTATCGGCACAATCTTCTTCCTGCTGCCAATGGTTGTTCTGGTTCTCTGGCTATCCATTCCGCTGGTTGCCGACTCAATCAAAATCAGTGAAATGTCTGCCAATGCTGGCGGACTGATTCGCTGGCCGGTCAAGATTTTGCTGCCCATCGGCTTTTTCTTGCTTGCCCTGCAAGGCATTTCAGAGCTAATCAAACGCTTTGCCTTTCTCGGCGGTCTAATTGAAGACCCGAACAGCAAGCACAAAGGTCCAACACCCGAAGAAGAACTGGCTGCCGCCATCGCTGCCGCCAAAGCCAAGGAGGCAAAATAATGGCTGAATTCATTATCGCCAA
>CAYRBE010000342.1:0-1663 GCA_964422345.1 uncultured Dechloromonas sp. | reverse complement strand
GCCGTTTTTCTGCCGGACTAAGTTGCTTGACCCGGTATTCGGCCTTTGAAGCTGAAGAGCGGTTTGGGAAGGGCTGGCTACCAAGAATTCGGCGGGGTGGGTGAGCACGGGTATAGCGGGCGCCTGTGCCGTTGGCGTGGGCCAGATAGCGGGCCGCCACATCAAGCGCAATGCCGGTGTAGATACTGCCATCGAGACATTCAAGCAAATACAGATACCAGACTTTGCCGGCCGGTTCGGTTACTTCTGTCACTGGCGTAGTCAGTCAAACTCGGCCCGGTTGCGCCCACCTTCCTTGGCCCGGTAGAGCAAGGTATCAGCCTGACGGAAAAGTACATTGATCGGGCCGTTGGCCGGGCTTGCGCAGACGGCACCAATTGAAATGGTGACAATACCCCAGTTACCATTGTTTTCATGGGGCAAACGCAAGGCAGCGAGCGACTCAACCAGAGTATTGGCCAGACTAATATGAACCCCGGTTCCGGTGTTCGGGATGACGGCGCAGAACTCTTCACCACCATAACGGGCAACAAAGGCGCCGCTGGTTAGTTTGCTGTCATTGGCCTGTTGTACAGCGGCAGCCATGCTGTTTGAAACCGCACGCAAACAATCGTCACCGGCCAGATGGCCGTAGTGATCGTTGAATTTCTTGAAATTGTCGACGTCGATCATCAAGATGCTGAACGCTGTTTTTTCCCGTTCCGCCTGAGCCCAAAGTTGGTCAATCCGGGTGTCGAGTGAGCGGCGGTTGATCAGCCCGGTCAGTCCGTCACGATTGGCTTGTTCTTCGAGTTTTTCATTGGCCAGGGCAAGGCGCGTCCGCATCGCAGCAATCCGCGACATGGCTTTCATCTTGGCCTGGAGCACGCCTTCCGGGGCCATTTTTGAAATGAAGTCATCGCCACCGGCTTCAATTGCGGTGATGACATTGGTCGCGGTATCGGTTGCCGTGACAAAAATAATCGGGGTCCATGCCCAGGCCTGATCGCCCTCCAGTTGGCGGATGCGGGTGGTCGTCTCAAAGCCATCCATGCCTGGCATTTCGATATCCATCAGGATCAGGTCAAAGGAGCTTTGCTGGAATTGGCTGATTGCGGCTTGACCATTAATCGCATGGGTCACTGTGTGACCAAAGGACTCCAAGCGCGCACCAGTCATTAAAGCGATGGCTTTTGAATCATCAACCAGCAGAATTTTCATGGTCTAGTGCAGTCTTTAAATAGTGAATTAAATTTTACGCTATGAGTTTGAATCAGGAGGCTCAATCCAGGTGTTCAACCATTAGTTGGGTTGTTTCGACGCCAAGGTATTCGTTGATCGACAGGCGGTAAGCCAGTCGGGTGGTGTGGCCGGGTTGCTTGTTGAAATTGAACTGGATGGCATCAATCCGCGTGCTGCCCTTGCGTAGGCGCAATTTTAGGTGTTTCTCCTTCAATACCCGCTGTTGCTCGACATCGAACTCGTCAAAGAAAATCGGTGCCGGGAAGCCTTGCCCCCAGATTTCATTTTCCAGCAGGCGAGTAGTTTCCAGTGAAAAGTATGCACCTTCAAGATTGCCGTCGGTTTCCAGCGTGCGCGTTAAGTCAGCCGGGGCGAGTAGCTCACTGGCGACTTGGGCAAACTGCTCTCGGAATTGCTCGAAATTTTCTGCCCGCAACGTTGC
>CAYRBE010000341.1:0-1681 GCA_964422345.1 uncultured Dechloromonas sp. | reverse complement strand
GGCGAAAAACCGACCATCGCACTGACCGGCCTGCTCATCGGCCTGCTCTTCGGCATCTTTGCTCAACGCTCACGCTTTTGCCTGCGTGCCGCCGTTGTTGAATTCTGGAACCGAGCCGGCACCAGCAAACTGGCCATCTGGCTGTTTGCCTTTTCCACCGCCATTATCACCACCCAATTACTGATCACCCAAGGCTGGCTCGATGTCAGCCAAGCTAGGCAACTCTCCGCCACCGGCAGTCTCTCCGGTGCACTCGTCGGCGGCCTGCTGTTTGGTATCGGCATGGTGCTCGCCCGCGGTTGCTCATCCCGAATGCTGGTGCTGGCAGCCAACGGCAACCTGCGCGCGCTGCTCACCGGACTGATTTTTGCAGTCACTGCACAAGCCTCGCTGAATGGCCTGCTCTCGCCGCTGCGAACTGCGATTTCCAGTCTATGGACAATCGAAGGCGGTTCAGCGCGTGATTTGCTCGCCAGTTTTCATCTCGGCCATTGGGGCGGGCTGGTTTTTGGCGTCATCTGGCTCGCTGCCGCCATCCACTTCGGCCGGCGCGGCGGACTGGTTCGCCGTGAATGGCTCGGTGCCTGTGGCGCTGGCATTATGATCGGGCTCGCATGGCTAATGACCTTCCAGATCGGTTCGCAGTCGTTTGAAATCATCCCCACCCAAAGCCTCAGTTTCACCGGCCCCTCTGCCGCTACGCTGATGCTGGTGCTCTCCCCACCGGGGCAACCGTGGGATTTCGATATCGGACTGGTTCCCGGTGTCGTCCTCGGCTCATTTCTGGCCGGGCTTTGGGGTAAGGAGCTTAAGCTGGAAGGCTTTAAGGATGGCAGCAGCATGCGGCGCTACATTATCGGCGCCATCGCCATGGGTTTCGGCGGCATGCTGGCCGGTGGCTGCGCGGTCGGCGCGGGTGTATCTGGAGCCGCTGTTTTCGCCCTCACTGCATGGATTTCACTGATCGGCATGTGGCTGGGTGCCGGCCTGACCGACCGTTGGGTTGATCAAGCCCCCCAAAGCCAAGCCAGCCCCGCTCAATTGGCCTAAATACGCCAATACCCCCCCTTATTAATTAGGCGACTGATAAAAGTTTGCACACACAATTATTTCAACTATTATTGAAATATGGAAATTAAAAATGCCGTCACCGCACTCGGTGCACTCGCTCAGGAAACCCGCCTTCAGATATTTCGTCTGCTCGTTCAAGCCGGGCCGGAAGGCTTATCAGTTGGCAAGATCGCCGAGCAACTTGCTACCGAGGCTAACGGGCGACTGAGTTTTCACCTCAAGGAACTGGTCAATGCCGGCTTGGCTAATGCCAGTCAGTCCGGGCGTTTTATCTACTACTCCGCCAGCTATCCAAACATCAACGAATTACTCACCTACCTCACTGAGCACTGTTGTGGCGGCGTCCCTTGCGGGGAAACCATCACCACTTGTATGCCCAATAAACCATTATGAACCCATCCCCATTCCGCGTTCTGGTGCTCTGCACCGGCAACTCCGCCCGCTCCATCCTCGGTGAAGCCCTGTTCAACCACCTTGGCAACGGGCGGATTCAAGCCTTTTCAGCCGGCAGCCAGCCTTCCGGCAAGATCAATCCGGTTGCACTTGAAACACTGGAAAAACACGGTATCCCGCTACCCGAAGCGCGCAGCAAATCGTGGGACGAATTTGC
>CAYRBE010000340.1:0-1682 GCA_964422345.1 uncultured Dechloromonas sp. | reverse complement strand
GTGGCTATGTTGACAATCGGTTGTCTGGTCCACCTAAGAACATTCCGCTCTTGCTCAAAGGCTTTTTTACACCAGGCCCAGTCCCTCGTTCAAAGCTTGCGCTTGTTTCAGGTCATCGCGCTATCCTGCGGCGCTCTACTGGCTACGCAGTTCTTTGGGCACCTCGCATTCGTTTTCTTTCGGTCGGCGGCATCGCCCATTTCGTCGGGAGCATTTTGATCAATGAAAAAAACGAGCCCTAACCCGGCGCTCAACCCCGCTCCCTTCGGTCGCTGGACAGCCAAAAGCTACGCTTTTGGCTGTCGGTTAGCTCTACTACAAGGGCTTCCCCATTCTCCGCAAGCGTTCTGAAGTTTTATCGTTTCATTCCTGATCCTGTTTTCTGTCTGTTCATCGATGCCTGCCGTGTCGGTGCGAGAAGGTGAAGGACTGCGGTACTACAACCGGTCATGTTGGGCTTTTGCCCGGACCCTGATGAAAGACGCGCGCGGGGGCCTCATTCGTTAGCCGGGAGTCACTTGCCTCCCCTGGAGCTAATCAGGCTCTCCCCGCGCGGGTCCAACCCGCTTCACATCAACGCTGCAGTGCTTCGCTGGGCTTGGGCCGCCAGCGAACGGCCGGTGATTCCTTTCCTGTTTTTCCTATAGACGCTTTTGCTTTCCGTTCACGCTGCGGCGAGGCGAAAATCTTCGCCATAGTGCATCACCGCCCAAGCCAACCGCAGGTTCTTGGCGGCAATGGCGACGGCTGCTTTCCAGTAGCCGCGTCGTTCAACCAAGCTTCTGGCCCAGCGACTGAAGCGATCCTGCTTCTCGCCTAATCCGGCGAGGACGGCGCGGGCGCCCATGACCAGCAGACTTCGCAGGTAGGCATCTCCCGCTTTGGTGATCCTGCCCAGTCGGGCTTTGCCACCGCTGCTGTATTGGCCGGGCACCAACCCGGCCCAGGCGGCCAGCTGCCGTCCATTCTTGAAATCATGAGCGCCGCCCAGACTGGCAACCAAGGCACTGGCGGTGGTCGGGCCGATGCCGGGAAGTTGCATGAGTTGCCGACTGCGTTGGTCTTGTTTGGCGGCCTGGGCGATGGCTTTGTCGTACTCGTCAATGCGTTCATTGAGACGGTCGGCGTGAACCAGCAGGTCGCCAACACAGCGGTTGGCCCAGCCGGGGAGTGCTTCGAGATGAGCGCCAATTTCACGGCGCAGGCGTTCAACCTTCTGCGGCAGCACAATACCGAACTCGCTGATCAGGCCACGCAAGCGGTTATAGAGCGCGGTGCGTTCTTCGATGAAGCCTTGCCGGGTACGGTGCAGGCAAAGGATGGCTTGCTGATCGACATCCTTGACCGGGACGAAGCGCATGTTGGGTCGGGTGACGGCTTCGCAGATGGCGGCGGCATCGGCCGCATCGTTCTTGCCGCGCTTCCCGCTCATCCGGTACGGCGCAACGAACTTGGGGGCCATCAACTTCACGGTGTGGCCGAACCGGCTGAATTCTCTGGCCCAGTAGTGGGCACCGGAACAGGCTTCCATGCCGATCAGGCAGGGCGGCAGGTGGGCGACCATTTCCAGCAATTGGCCGCGAGCGACCTTGGGTTTGATAAATACTGCCTTACCATGCTGGTCAACACCATGCAAAGCGAATACATTTTTGGCAAGATCAATGCCTACGGTGACAATATTC
>CAYRBE010000339.1:0-1695 GCA_964422345.1 uncultured Dechloromonas sp. | reverse complement strand
CAAACGCCGGCATCAAGTATCAAACCAAAGCCGGCAACGCGATCACCGCTCGCTGGCAAACAACCGACGGTGAATACATTAATAACCCCGTAGGCGCGCTGAATACGGATTACACCGAAAATCTGAGCGAAATAGAGGCCGCATGGAAAATCAGCGGCAACTCAACCATCAACGCAAGATTGGGGTGGCTGGAACGCGAGAATTCCGATGTCACCCGCCGCAGCTTTTCCGGCCCATCAAGCAGTTTGAACTATTCGTGGACGCCCGCCGGGAAACTGGGGCTGACACTGACTGCCGCGCGAAAAGCATCCCCGCTTCAAGTAATCGGAGCCTCATATAAAGAGGACAGCTCGCTGGCGATCAGCCCCACTTGGCGCACCAGCGATAAAACCAACGCCTATTTGACCTACAACTACCAGAAAAGCGACGACCAAGCCTCTGGCGCCCCGTTATTGCTGCGGGAAGACGTTACCCAAACACTGACGGTCGGGGTAGGCTGGTCTGCAATGCGTAAATTGTCGATCAATGCCAGCGTGCAACAGAGCCAAAGGACGTCCAATGTCGGGTTTGCCGGCTACGACGCCACGGTAGCCCGGATCAGCGCCGCCCTGACTTTTTAGCACTATCTTTTTGTTTTACAGGCAAAAAGTGCTATTCCGGCATGACGATAGTCCTATTGGTACATGACTCAGCGTGGTTTAGAATGCTTTCCAGTCTTATTGGCAAGCTATCCTGCTCGCGGGCATGAACAAGCCCCACTGGCCCCTCCAATCCGCACATCATAAAAGTTTATGAAAACATACAAAATCAAACCTTCTTTTGCCATCCTTCCCCTGCTCGTCGCCATTGCCCTGTTTAGCGGGTGCGGCAAAAAAGACGACGCCGCAAAAAGCGAAGGCAAGGAAAAGGCTGCAACGCAAGTCGCCGCCAAGGTTAATGCTGAAGAGATTACCGTGCATCAGGTCAACAGTGTCCTGTCGCGGAACCCTAACATACCCCCCGAGGCAGCCACCAAAGCAAAACATGAAATTCTCAGCCGGCTGATTGATCAGCAGTTGGCCAAACAACAAGCCGTCGAGCAGAAGCTCGACCGCAAGCCCGCAGTCATGCAGGCGATCGAAGCAGCCCGCAGCGAAATTCTGGCCCGTGCCTACCTTGACCAGATTACCGCCGCCCAGGCCAAGCCAACAGCGGACGACATCAAAAAATACTATAACGATCACCCGGAACTGTTTTCCGACCGGCGCATATTTGACCTTGAGGAAATCGTAGTTGCGCAACAGGCCGGCCTCGCAGCAAAACTCAAGGAACAATCCGCCAAGGCGCGCTCTTTACAAGACATCGCTGCATGGCTGAAAACCCAGAATATCCAGTTTGCACCCAATCGGGGAGTGCGTCCTGCCGAAGCGCTGCCGCTCGAACTGCTGCCCAAACTGCAAACCATGAAAGACGGTGAAATACGCGTCATCGAAAACAACGAACAACTTTATGTATTCCGGCTCGCAGGCAGCAAAAGGGCTCCAGTTACAGAAGCGCAGGCTTCCTCCCGGATCCAGCTGTTCCTGTTCAATCAGCGGGCGCGCGAAGCCGTTACGGCCGATATCAAACGCCTGAAAGGCGCAGCAAATATTGAATACGTAGGCGAATTCAGTGGCGGTGCAGCTGCTGCAGAAGAAAAAGCCAAAGCCGAAGCCG
>CAYRBE010000338.1:0-1716 GCA_964422345.1 uncultured Dechloromonas sp. | reverse complement strand
AGCTGGGTGAATTCCTGAATATCAGCCCCGGCAATAAAACCCGCAGCTTTTCCGGAATTAAAAATCAGACCCTTAGGTGGTTGCTTGTCGAAGGCATCAAGAATTTGAGCCAGCTCAGACATCACCGCAACCGACAGAGAGTTTGCTGATTCGCCAGCTTTATCCAGCGTTGCTGTGGCAAGCCCGTCGCCATCAACTACGACTGCCCAATGTTGTAAATTCAGATTCATAGTATTTATCCTTAGTTCAGGCGGTGCTTGCTGGCAGCAAAAGCCAGTGAAAGCGCACCCGGCCCGACATTGACTGCCGCCGTTTTGCTCATCGGCGAAATCAGAATCGCCACGCACTGATCTTCCGCCGCAGCGGCGAGGCGGGCATAACCGGGCATTTTTTTGACTGCAGCAGGTTCGCCACCATAACTAATGCAGATGTGCGGCACATCCAGACCGTGACGAATTGCCGCGACACCTTTGTCAAATAGTTGCTCAACGCCGGATTCAAAGCCACGAACCTTATCGACGGTTGTCGTTTGATCACAATTGCAATGCAGAATCGGTTTGACATCGAGCCATGAACCCATCTTGTAGGAACCCCAACTCAAGCTGGTATCACCCTTCTTCGAGGCACGGCTATAGATATGGTAAAGATCGAAAGGCACCAGATAGGTATGGGTGTGATCAATCAAAAACTTGAGGCGAGCGCCAATTTCACTCGGCGTTCCTCCCTGACGAATCAAGCTGACCGCCTCAGCAACCGGCACGGCCTGTCCGGTAAATAAATTCCGGGTCGACTGCACCGCCATACCAAAACGCTCACCCAAGCCAGCCTGACGACGTATGGTTTTGTACTTTGTAAGAATGGCCCGCGATGCCTGCATGGCATGATCAAAAATCGGACTGCGCGTACTGGTAATGGTCAGACAAAAAACGTAGTCGTAATCCAGAACCAGACGCTCAAGAAACAGTTCTTCGATCTGCTGCACCGAGTAGGGAATCGACTCGGCGAAATCATCACTTTTCTTGTCCAGATGCTGGGCGTAGAAAGCCTGAGTCTCGGCCGGGTCACGCTGATCCTTGATCAGTTTTTCACCGATACGCAAAGATATCGGCATGACCATCACACCATTTTCGACAAGAAAATCCCTCGGCAAGTCACACGCCGAATCGACAACAATACCGATCCGCATGATCAGGCTTCCGCTTCGACCAGCATGGCACCACCCAGACCGCCACCGATACAAATTGTGGCAATCCCGCGCTTTGCCTTCTGGCGACGCAAGACATGCAACAAGTGCAGAACAATCCGCGCCCCGGAAGCACCAACCGGATGACCGATCGATACCGCGCCACCATCAATATTTAGCTTGGCATCATCGACCCGACCCAAAGCACCCGGCAGATCAAGTTGCTCACGGCAATATTCGTCTGATTCCCACGCAGCTTGGCAACCGAGCACCTGTGCGGCAAAGGCCTCGTTCAATTCCCAGGCATCAATATCATTCAGCCCCAAACCATGGCGCTGCAGAATCGGCGTTGAGGCATGCACCGGGCCTAGGCCCATCTGTGCCGGATCAAGACCTGACCACTGGCTATCGACAATGCGCCCCAGTGGTTTCAGATTCCACTTCTTCACAGCCTCTTCCGAAGCCAGAATCAACCAGGCGGCACCGTCAGTAATCTGGGAGCTATTGGCGGCAGTGACATTGCCGTATTTCTT
>CAYRBE010000337.1:0-1752 GCA_964422345.1 uncultured Dechloromonas sp. | reverse complement strand
ACCATGCCCGGCGCTTCAACAAACTCATAAGGCATGGATTCGACATGAGAGACGTCCTTTAGTCCGCGCCCCATGAAACGTTTAACCGAAACAACGGTATTGCGTGGATCAATCGCCTGTTTGCTTTGAGCCAGATGGCCGACATCAGTTGAGTTGTCAGCGTGATAACGCACCACCGATGGCAACAAAGGCCGCCCCTGATCATCGCTCAAACAGATCGAAATACCACTGCGCACGGTGGCGACCAGCGAATTGGTTGTGCCAAGATCGATGCCTACAGCGAGTTTGTGCTCATGGGGAGCGGCCGACTCACCAGGCTCGGCAATTTGAAACAGGGCCATGTTTTAATCTTCCAGCGACGCCAGTGCGTCGTCGATTTCGTGCAAAAGTTTTTCCAGAAATAGCAGGCGACGAACGCGATCAGTTGCCTGCGTGTAGTCACCCGACTCATCAAGCAGCATCGCCAGCTCTTCATAACGTGAAACCAGATCGGCTTTCAGCCGGTTATGCAAGTGCTCCAGCTCATGGTGATCACCGCCTTGGCGAGCTTCCATCACAGCTTCACGCCACTCCATCTGCTCCATCAGGAAATCAGCGGGCATGGCGGTGTTACTCTCGGCCTGAATATCATGGCCTGCCAGATGCAACATGTACTTGGCCCGCTCCAGCGGCTTCTTCAGCGTCTGGTAAGCCTCGTTAGCAAGGGTAGCGCGCTGCATAGAAAGGCGACGCTCGGCGTCTGCTGCATTGACAAAACGATCCGGATGTATCTGCGCCTGCAAGTCACGGTAACGGGTATCAAGCACCGAAACTTCAATACTGAAGCTTCGGTCAAGCCCAAACAGGGCAAAGTGGTCTGCCTTTAAATCCATCAGACGTTAAACGACTCACCACAGCCACATTGATCCTTGACGTTGGGATTATTGAACTTAAATCCCTCGTTCAGGCCTTCGCGAGCGTAGTCGAGTTCCATACCTTCAAGGTAAGGCATGCTTTTGGCATCAACAAAAACTTTAACGCCATTCGTCTCGAAGACCAGATCCTCAGGACTCACCTCGTCGACAAACTCCAGCTTGTACGCCATGCCGGAACAGCCGCTAGTGCGCACGCCGAGGCGCAGGCCAACGCCCTTGCCTCGTTTGGTCAGGTAGTTGGCGACGTGTTTCGCCGCCTTGTCGCTCAAGGTGACAGCCATGCTTATTCTCCGTGCTTTTTCTTGTAATCGGCCACTGCTGCCTTGATGGCATCTTCGGCCAAAATTGAACAGTGGATTTTAACCGGCGGCAACGCCAGTTCTTCAGCGATTTCGGTATTTTTGATCGCCAGAGCCTGATCAACCGTCTTGCCCTTAACCCACTCGGTCACCAGTGACGATGAAGCAATCGCCGAGCCGCAACCATAGGTCTTGAACTTGGCATCTTCGATCACACCAGCTTTATTCACCTTGATTTGCAGTTTCATCACGTCGCCACATGCCGGCGCACCAACCATGCCGGTACCTACGCCGTCATCTTCTTTGCTGAAGGTACCGACGTTACGTGGATTTTCGTAGTGATCGATGACTTTTACGCTATAGCTCATGTTAATTCTCCTTGGTATTTTTTAGTGTGCAGCCCACTGAACGGTACTGAGATCGATCCCGTCCTTGAACATTTCCCACAACGGTGAAAGCTCACGTAGTTTGCCAACTTTCGCTTTTAACAAATTGATTGCATAGTCAATTTCTTCTTCTGTCGTGAATCGACCAATGCT
>CAYRBE010000336.1:0-1759 GCA_964422345.1 uncultured Dechloromonas sp. | reverse complement strand
GGCAAGATTCGGGCGCGTTCAGGTGAGGAAGCGCAGACTGTTGTGGTCTAAATTTCAGCAATGGGCCACCGCGCTTGCGTGTGGCCTGTTTTTGCTGAGTGGTTCGCCGGGCGTAATGGCGGCGAACACTAAGCCAGCGGGCAAGCCGGTGGCGAGTACCAAATCCAAGTCCGGTAAGCCGCCGGAAAAAACATCTAAGTCGGCCAATAAGTCGGCCAATAAGCCGGCTAAATCAAGCGCTAAAAAATCTGCCGCCAGAACTTCTACAACCCCCGAGTTTGGTGTGGCTGAAATGATCGACAGCGGTTCGGTTGGTCTGCGTGGTAAGGCAAGCTATTACGGCACGGGCTTTCAGGGGCGAAAAACCTCCACCGGAGAGCGTTTCGATGTCCGCCAGTTTACTGCGGCGAGCAATCACTTTCCCTTGGGAAGCTTGGTGGCGGTACGCCGCGTTGATATTGATCGCTGTGCCATCGTCAAAGTAAATGACCGCATGCATGCCAAGCACCGGCAGCGGGTGATTGATGTCTCGCGCTCGGTGGCTGAATACCTTGATATGTTGCGGGCTGGGGTGGTGTTTGTGTCGGTGGCACCAATTACGGCGCGTTCCAAGCAACAAGGCTTGGCGGCGTGTCAGGCTGCGTTTGATGTTGAGGTGGCAACACCTGACTATGGTGCCATGCCACCGCGCTTTCCGGGGTTTGAGATTGAGGCGCGGCCAGCGGCGGATTAGCCCCGCTGGCGTTTGTGCCGGTTAAACCTTGTATTGGGCAACAACCTTCTTCATTTCCAGAGCCAGTTGCACCAGTTCCTCGGAGGTTTCTGAGGTTGATTGCGCTGCGGCACTGTTCTCTTCCGTCATCTGGGCAATTTTTTCGACCTGTTGGGCAATGGCTGTGCTGGCCATGCCTTGCTCTCGGATTGAGCTGGAAATGTCGCTAACCATTGAAACTGTTTCGCGGGAGCCATTGCCGATTTCCTGCATTGCACTGCTTGCCTGCTGAGCATGGCCAACGCCGGTATTGACGGCACCTTGTACGGTTTGAATGCTCCGTACGGCAGCTTGTGATCCACTCACCATTTGCTGGATGGTAGCGGCAATTTCCTGCGTAGACTGGCCGGTTCGCTCAGCGAGCTTACGTACTTCATCAGCAACTACCGCAAAGCCGCGGCCTTGCTCTCCGGCGCGGGCCGCTTCAATTGCTGCATTGAGTGCCAGCAGGTTGGTCTGGTCGGCAATTTCACGGATTACATTGACGACGTGGCTAATTTTTTCGCTGTGCTGTTCAAGTTCGGAGAGTTGTCCGGCTGCGCCTTGTACTGTGTCAGCAATACCGTTGATTGAGTCGACGGTATTGGAAATAATGCCTTCGCCCTGGCGAGCTAGTTCTCCTGCATTGTTTGAGAGGCGGCTGGTTTCTTCTGCGCGATCGGCAACATGATTGACGCTGACAGTCATTTCTTCAACCGAAGCCGCCATGCTAGATGCAGATTCGCTCTGGTAATTGGATGCGACAGACATTTCGCGTGCAGCAGTTGAAACTCGGTGCGCAGCGTTATTGACTGATTCCGTATGATTCAGAATCTGGCGGAGGCTTTGCTGTAGCCGGTCAAGCAACCGGTTGAAAGTGTTTGATACCTTGGCAACCTCATCGGTCCCTTTGATTTCAAGCCGGCTGGTGAAGTCGAGGTCTTTTTCAATGCGGGTAAAGATACCCACCATGTTGTTGAGCGATGACGAAACGTGCTGGTAAGTCAT
>CAYRBE010000335.1:0-1788 GCA_964422345.1 uncultured Dechloromonas sp. | reverse complement strand
CAAGGCCGGTACCACCGTATTTCCGCGTCATTGAGTTATCGGCTTGCTCAAATGCAGTGAATAGTTTTTTCTGATCCTCGGTCGAAATCCCAATCCCGGTGTCTTGCACTTCAATGCGTAGGCTGACATCGTTCGCGGATTCTTCAATAATCTTGGCGCGCAGGGTGATGCTGCCAGTCTCGGTAAACTTGAGTGCATTGCCGGTCAAGTTAATTAGAATTTGGCTCAGGCGCAGGGGGTCTCCGCTTAAATTGAGGCTACTTAGCATCGGTGCTAACTCGACACACAATTGAAGCCCTTTCTCCTTTGCTCTGTGGCTGATCAGGCTGGTTAAATTTTCAAACACTTCGCCGAGCATGAAGTTGGTTTGTTCCAGCGTGAGTCGCTCAGCTTCGATTTTTGAAATATCCAGTACGTCGTTAATGACGCCAAGCAAGTGCTTGGAGGCCTTTTCAATCTTACCCAGTTGGTCCTTCGTTTTTGAGTCTTCGGTGTGGCGAAGTACGACGCTGGTCATGCCCATAATCGCGTTCATCGGCGTCCGTAGTTCATGGCTCATATTGGCCAGGAAGGTACTCTTGGCACGGCTGGCTGACTCAGCGACTTCTTTGGCCAACGATAGCGCCCGCGTGCGTTCTTCAACGATTTCTTCGAGATGCAAGCGGTATCTGTCCAGTTCCGCTTCGCTCTGTCTGCGTTCGGTGATGTCAGCAATGAACCCATGCCAAAGAACGGATCCGTCACTTTCAAGTTGCGGAAGGGCGGTTCCCATTAGCCAGAACGGAGGTTCGCCCGCAAATTTGACGCGATATTCGTTGCGCCAGAGTGTTAGGTTTTTGGCTGACTCGGTAATGGAGTCGAGGTGATATTGCAAATCATCCGGGTGCACTGCGGCAAAAATCTTCGTGGCATCGTCGCGGACTTCTTCCGGACTCACCCGGTAAACGTCCTTTAAAACCTCATTAGCGTAAGGCACGCAGGAAGTGCCATCAGGACGCATGCGGAATTGAAAAACCAAGCCGGGAACACGGCTGGCAATCTTTTGCAGCAGACTGAGTGCTTCTTTTGTGCTCGCTTCACGTTGCCGCGTTATTTCCATCAAGCGGTTAAAACTGGCAATTAATTGGCCGATCTCGTCATGGCTGCGGATGGGTAGTTGTTGCAGTGGTTGTGATGGGTCTGAAATTGAGTCAATGATATTCGTGGCGGCAATCATCGGTGAAAGCTGATGATTGAGTAGTCGCCATGTCACCAACCAGATCAGCAATCCGGCAACGAGCGTAAATAGTAGTGTGGCGATCAAGACGCGTTGTTGCATGCTGGTGACTGGCGCCAAAGCTTCGCTGGCGGGAATTCTGCCAACCAAGATCCATCCGGCAACGGGAATACTTTTGGCGGCAGAAAGTATGCTGACCCCGCGTGAGTCGACTACTGTGCCATAACCTTCATAGCCCGCGACGTAGCGATCAAATAATGGGTTTACGCCCGGAGCAGCCAGTGGTTTGATCGTAAAAGATTGATCGGTTGCTGCGATTGCCATCCGTTTTTTTGGCTCGACAAGAAGATATCCGCCGCCTTGTCCGACCTTGCTTTCAGTCACCCGGTTAAGAAAACTGTGCTTGCTTAGGTCGATTGTTCCCGCCAGAACGCCGATGACCTTGCCTTGGGCATCGTGAATGGGTGAGGCCATGCTGAATAAGGGGGCTTTCAGCACTTTTCCTATGACTGGCGTGCCGATATTTGACTTGTTTTCCTTAATCGCCTTGATGATGAAATCCCGGTCGCTGT
>CAYRBE010000334.1:0-1791 GCA_964422345.1 uncultured Dechloromonas sp. | reverse complement strand
GCTGTTCGGCCAACAAGCGTTCGCTGATGTCCTGTGAAATGCCGAGAATGGCTGGTTTGCCATCCCAATAGCCCCTGACAATACGGGTCTCAACCATGAGTTGGCTGCCATCG
Source organism: uncultured Dechloromonas sp. (assembly GCA_964422345.1). GTDB lineage: Bacteria > Pseudomonadota > Gammaproteobacteria > Burkholderiales > Rhodocyclaceae > Azonexus. The sequence continues at coordinate 1,678 of CAYRBE010000334.1, read as the reverse complement.
GCTCGCAGGATGGGCAATGGGCAATTCGCACGTTTTCCGGCAACCATTTCAGCAAAAATGTCGCCCACGGTTTTAGCCATTTCAGGCGGGTGCACCGTAGCAATCGGCTGATTAACCAGTTCGCTTGCTGAATAGCCCAGTTGCTCCGTGACTGCCCGGTTGTAATGCAGGATGGTGCCTTCCAGGCTGGTGATGAAGAGGAGGTCGTGCAATGCATCAAACAGCCCGGAAAGATTTTTTTGCAGGCGTTGCGTTTCGGCCTGAGCGTCAAGTCTGCTGAGGGTTTGACTAAAATGGTTGCCGAGTGACTCGAGCGAGTGGAAGGTGCCGTGTGAAATCTGGCGGGTGTGATGACCGGCGAGGTTCAGGCTGGCTACGGTTTGCCCTGCGATGATGATTGGCAATACAGCCAGGCAGCTAATCTCCTCTGCTTGCAGCAAGGGCGAGTTGATCAGGCTTTGATGGGAACAATTAGTCGTGCCTTCGACGCAACTGCAAATTGGTTTCCCGGCATTGAGCAGGGCTGCATTGGGTGAATCGGGAGCGACTGTATGGGCCGCATCAATAAAGGCTGGAGAGAGTCCCCGGTGCTCAATCAACGCGTAACTGCCGTCATTGTTTCTGAGATACAGGCCGCCGCAGTCAAATTCGGGAAAGCGCAGGGCAATATCAAGCAGGAGCGGGAAGAGTTCTTCACGGGTATTCCCATGAGCCAGTGCATTGGCCAGATCCCGTTCAACGACCAGGCGCTGGGCGCTGGTTTTGCGCTCGCAGATGTCCTGAATCGAGGCAATGACCGCTTCCTGACCAAAGTATTTGGTGGGCCGCATGCGTACTTCGATCGGGAATATTCTGCCGTCTGCATCTTCTCCCCATGCCTCAACAGTTTGGGGTGTGCCTGCTAATACGGCGGCAAATGTCTTGCCGGTTTTTGCGCCGGGGTTGAGTCCATCGACCAGTAACTGCCGATAGTTCATGCCAACCAGTTTTGTTCGTGGGTGGCCGGAGAGGTCTGCTACACGCAGGTTGGCGTCGAGAATTGTGCCTGTCTCATCCGCAATCAGTAGCGCGTCATCGACGCTGTCGAAGATCCCGCGAAATGTGCTTAAACTGAGGTCGAGATCTGTAGCGTTGTGGTGCTCCGAAATGACCAGCGCGGCGAGCTGGCTGGCTTGGCGAAGTAACTCGATCTGCGCCAGATCGGGTGAAAAAACATCTGGATGGTAGGCGGTGAAGGTGCCAAGCAGGTCGCCCGCACTGGAGAAAATCGGTTCGGCCCAGGCGGAGGTGATCTGAGCCTCCTTTGCGATGCTCTGGAAGCATTCGCCGCGTGGATCAGACTTGATGTTTTCGATGACTACGCGTTCTCGTCTGTAGGCTGCTGTGCCGGAAGCGCCGGTATTGTCAGCAATCGGCATATGGTCAAGCTGCTTGCGGATTTCTTCCGACGCACTGGGGGCTGCGGCTACATTCAGGTGGCAGCCGTCTGCGTCCACCAGGAAAATCGCACAGCGCAGACCTTTGAGTTCAGTTTCGGCGGATAGGGCAATGAGTTCGAGCAGACCGTTTAAGGGTTCGCCGCGTAGTAGTCCAGCCAGTGCGGCATTGCGAATGATGACCGCTTGCTCGCTACGGTATTGGGTCGAAATGTCGCGGGCAAAGCCGACTGTGCCGAGCA
>CAYRBE010000333.1:0-1794 GCA_964422345.1 uncultured Dechloromonas sp. | reverse complement strand
TTGCGGCCGGTGAGATGGACACCCATCTCGCGGCGGGCTGAACAGGAGGTGTGCAGTACGACAGTACAGTCAGCGCCGGTGTCGGCCGGGGTGTAATTCAATACGTTGACCAGAAAGTCGGTGAATTCGTAAATCCTTGCCGATAAGGCCTCGGCCTGCGCTTTGCGTATTGGGTCGTCGGCAAATAATGTCGGGTAATGATGCTTCATCATCCCCGCGCATGATCCAGAGGGAACGACGACCGGCCAGTCATTCGGGAAGAGGGTGAGTTGATGCGCTGCAACCTTGCGTGCTTCGTCGGGGAAACCGCTGGTGTAAGCCGGTTGGCCGCAGCAGGTTTGCTCTTCAGGGAAATGTACGCGGATACCTTGCTGTTCAATCAAGGTAATAGCGTCAAGCCCGGCGCCGGGAAAGAACTGGTCGACCACACAGGTGGCGAAGAAGTAGATATCAGCCGGGGTTTGGCGATTGTTGTTTGATTCGCTCATTTTGTCTCCAGTGGTAAATTGGTCAAACCAATAATCTGCGATGGCAGAAATGTATGATACAACCGATACTTAGTCAATAAACCAAGGGAAAATCCTATGCTTGTGCTTTCCTGTTTTGGTGATTAGAATGCGCTGGTCTTACCAATCGGGTGATCCATTAGGTCATGTCACAAAACAAGTTGCAGGTCCCGCGTATTTCGGATGCTGTCGCCGCTTCTCTGGAGCGCCGCATTCTTGAAGGCTCGTTGAAGCCCGGTGACCGGCTGCCGCCCGAGCGCGAGCTTTCTCTGGAATTGGGTGTCTCCCGTCCTTCGCTGCGTGAAGCCATTCAGAAACTTGCCTCCAAAGGTATGGTGCAAAGCCGTCAAGGTGGCGGCACCTATGTGACAGATCGCCTTGAATCTAGTTTCTTTGATCCGTGGCAAGACATGATGGGCGCGCACCCGAATTTGCGTGAGGATCTTCTTGAGTTTCGCCGCATGCTGGAAGGTCAGGCCGCCGAGTGGGCCGCTGAGCGTGCCACTGAAGCCGATATGGAACGCATTGAACAGACGTTCACTGCATTGAACGAGGCCTTTGTTTGCGAAGACATCGAGCTGCGTTCGCAAGCCGACATTGCCTTTCATCAGGCGGTTGGCGAGGCTTCGCACAATGTCCTGATCGGCCACCTATCGGCTGCATTGCTGCGTTTGATGCACGACAACATTCGACTTAACCTCGGCGAACTGAGCACTATCCCCGCTGCCGGTTCGCTGTTAAAAAATCAGCACGCTGCAATTCATGCCGCAATTCGTGATCGCAAGCCGCAGGCAGCGCGGGCTGCGGCTGAAACCCATATTGATTTTGTCAGTGAGACGCTGGCCCAGTCGCTGCGTTCCGCCGCCCGGCGCGAGTCAGCGGCGCGGCGCTTGAATACCGATTTTTCACCTTCTGATTCATTAACTTCTTAAATTGACCCCACTGAAAGGAATCCGCATGGAGCCCCTAGTCATTCCCTTTGAACAACTGCGTATGACCGACGTTGAACAAGTCGGCGGCAAGAATTCGTCGCTGGGCGAAATGATCAGCCAGCTGGCTGATTCCGGCGTTCGCGTCCCGGGTGGTTTCGCCACCACGGCGCAGGCTTACCGCGATTTTCTGGCGCAGAGCGGTCTGGATGTCAAAATCAACGCAGCGCTGGATGCGCTTGATGTTGAAGACGTCAACGCACTGGCCGCTTGCGGTGCCGAGATTCGCCAGTCGATCATGGATACCCCGTTCCCGATGGCGCTGACCATCGCGATCACCGAGCAATACCAGCGTCTGG
>CAYRBE010000332.1:0-1807 GCA_964422345.1 uncultured Dechloromonas sp. | reverse complement strand
GCCGCCGATTGGCGGCTTTTTTGTTTTTATACGGCCCGGAGATTATCATTGCGGGTCTCAATAGGAGAACGGTAATGATCAAGGTAGGTATTGTTGGCGGCACCGGCTACACCGGAGTCGAGTTGCTACGTTTGCTGGCGCAGCATCCTGGGGCTGAGCTTTCGGCAATCACATCGCGTGGGGATGCAGGGACAGCAGTTGCCGACATGTTTCCTAGCCTGCGTGGGCGAGTTGGTCTCAAGTTTGAAGACCCGGCAACCGCCAACCTGAAAGGCTGCGATGTGGTGTTCTTTGCCACGCCAAACGGTGTTGCCATGCAGCAGGCGCCAACGCTTCTCGATGCAGGAGTGCGGGTGGTCGATCTTGCGGCCGATTTCCGGATTTCAGATATCTCCGAATGGGAGAAATGGTACGGGATGCAGCATGCCTGCCCCGAATGGGTCGATAAGGCCGTCTATGGTTTGCCGGAACTGAATCGTGAAAGCATTCGCGATGCACGGTTGATCGCCAATCCGGGTTGCTACCCTACTGCGGTGCAACTCGGGTTCATGCCACTGATTGAAGCTGGCGTGGTCGATTGTTCCCATCTGGTTGCGGATGCCAAATCTGGCGTTTCCGGGGCGGGCCGCAAAGCGGAGACGCACATCCTTTTCTCCGAAGCATCGGATAATTTCAAGGCCTATGGTGTGCAAGGGCATCGGCATTTGCCTGAAATTCGTCAGGGGTTGTCTGCGATGGCCGGCGATTCGGTGGGGCTGACTTTTGTGCCGCATTTGACCCCCTTGATTCGTGGCATACACGCAACCTTGTATGCACGAATTACCAAGGAAGCTGATTTTCAAGAGATTTTCGAGGCGCGTTACGCCGCAGAGCCTTTCGTGGATGTATTGCCGCCAAAGTCGCATCCGGAGACACGTTCGGTCCGTTCGGCAAATATGTGCCGCATGGCGGTACATCGTCCGCAGGGTGGCGATACGCTGGTCGTACTTTCGGTGATTGACAATCTGGTCAAAGGCGCTGCGGGCCAGGCGGTTCAAAACATGAATATCATGTTCGGATGTGATGAAAAGGCTGGGCTATGGCAGCTACCGGTGCTGCCGTAAAGCTGAAGCGTTTGCGTCAGCGCTTCGGCATCAGTGCGCCGAAGCTCGCTATCAGGACCCATGTCGCCTGGTACTGGCGAGCGGTGGCTATTGTCGTGCTGCTCTCGATATCCCTTGCCTTGGCAGAATGGGTTTACGACGCAGGTCGCAGTATCGCCGGGTTTGACAGCCGGACCAGTTCGCAAGCACTTGCTGATCTAAAGGCGCGAGTTGTTGAGCTTGAGGCGGAATTGGCCGTTGTTCGTGGTGTGGCCAGCGCGGCCGACAGCAACCTCAAGATAGAGCGCGTAGCGCAACAGCAGTTGGGGCAGCAGGTTCGAGCCCTCGAGTCGGAAAATGCCGCGTTGAAGCAGGACTTGGCGTTTTTCGAAGGCATCTTGCCGGACAGCATTGGCGGAGAGCAAGGGGTGAGGATCAATCGCTTCCGCATTGAGCCGGGAAATCTCGCTGGACAGTACCGCTATCGCCTGCTTGTAATTCATAGTGCGACCCGGACACAAAAAGAGTTTCGTGGGAATCTACAGATTGTGCTCAAGGTGCAGGAGGGCGGCAGGGATGTTATGATCACCTTCCCCTCCGAAAACGATACCGAAAAACAAAGATACAGGCTGGATGTGAAGCACTTCCAGCGTGCAGAGGGAATGTTGTCGATTCCGTCAGGGACTGTCCTGAAAAGCGCTGAAGCCCGCATTCTCCAAGATGGA
>CAYRBE010000331.1:0-1842 GCA_964422345.1 uncultured Dechloromonas sp. | reverse complement strand
GATCCGGTACTTGATCAGTTGGTTGAAGAGGCATTGGTTAATAACCTTGATCTTGCTAAAGCTGCGGCAAATATTGACGAGGCACGCGCTAATGCGGGTTCAGCCCGTGCCTTGTTGTCGCCGAGAGTAGATGGTGTTGCCAAGGCGGGTGCCTCACAGCGTCAGATAACCATTGCGGTTAATGAAAAAGAAATCAATGATGCCTCGGCGTCAGCGGCTGTAGGCGCAGGTCTAAGCTGGGAAATCGATCTCTGGGGTCGCATTCGCCAGATGAATGATGCTGCATTAGCTCGGCTGGCCGCTTCAGAGCATGCCCGCAATGCGACAGCGCTTTCAGTTTCTTCGGCTGTTGTCGACAGCTATCTGCAATTACGCACCTTTGATGCAAAACTGGTGATGACCCAGAATGCAGCGCGTGATCTGAAATACGCGTCTAGTCTGGAATACCGGCGCTGGAAGGCTGAAGCCGGCACTGAACTGGCTTACCGACAAAGTCTGGCTGAGTGGTCATCGACCGAAGCGCGCATTCCCAGTATCAAATCGGCGATTGCCAAGACTGAACTCGGTTTGCAGGTCTTGGTCGGGCGCAGTCCGCGCCTGATGGCTGTCCCTCAAACCCGTGGTTTGCAACTGAGCGTTCCGGTAACCCCGCGTGAGTTCGACTCAGCGCTGCTCCTACGCCGCCCTGATGTCGCCTCAGCAGAACAAATGCTGGTCGCGGCCCACGCCGATATCAATGCAACGAGGGCCGAACGTTATCCACGCCTGAATATTTCCCTGTTGGCTGGTCTGATTGCCAGCTCGACCGGAGTTATCACCGGCTTCCCGCTGTTCTGGGATGCTAGCGCGGCGCTGACCGGGCCAATCTACGATGCCGGTCTGGTTCAGTCCAAGACCGAAGGTGCCGAAGCGCGGCGCGACAAAGCGGTTGCGCATTACCGCTACACCCTATCAGTTGCGTTTCGCGACACCTATGAAGCCTTGGTGCTGAGCGAAACAAGTGACAGTCAGGTGGCTTCATCCGAAGAAGAAGTGGCTACCCGGAAAAAATCTCTGGCGCTAACTCAAAAAAGCTACGACGCCGGGCGTTCAAGCAAGTTTGAAGTGCTGGCTGAATCGATCAAGGTGCTGAATGCGGAGCTTGCGCTGGCCGATGCACGACAAAACCAGCTGGCTTCGCGTAGCCAGTATTACAAAGCGCTGGGAGGTGGTTTCTGATGATGTTCCATGTCTATACCGATCCGAAACCGGAGGGCTATTTCGTCAATGAGCCCTTTGGTATTTATCGCACCATTCTCGATGCTGATTGGCTGCTCTACATATTGTTGCCTTTGCTGCTGATTATTCTCGTCGCTGTACTAATGATCGGTTGGCGGATACATGAAATTCCGACCCATAAAGCCAATCACAAGCTGATGCGGCAGACCGAACTGGTCACTGCGCTGACCTTGCTTGGCTTGTTTATGCACGAAATTTGGGCAATTGCCCTGTTCATCGCCTACATGGACTGGAATGCCTTTGAGGACTTCATCGTTCGTATCCTGCGTCGCTCGCGGTTTCCAAGCGATGATGTTGTAGTTGATAAGGAGCCGAAGGCATGAAACTGACCCTTGTTCCTTATCTGTTAATCTGCTGGCTGCTGGTCAAATACGGCATTGTCAAAAAAACCATCGGCAACTTTGTTGCCATGGGCTTGGGTGCGGTATTTGTGCTCTTCATGCTGCTCACCTTTACCCGTTACTACGCGTTTATTGACCTGACCGCGACAACCACGGTCAAAGCACCGCACGTCGTTCTCAATACGCCAGCCGGTGGTGAAATCGACAAGATATACGTGACTCA
>CAYRBE010000330.1:0-1848 GCA_964422345.1 uncultured Dechloromonas sp. | reverse complement strand
AATTGCTGCGTTATTCCTTGCTGCAAGCGGGGATCAATCCGGTCACCGTCGGTTCCGCCGAAGAGGCGATCAAGGAAATCAACCATGAGGTGCCGGCGCTGGTGCTGCTCGACCTGATGCTGCCGGGCATGTCGGGCAGCGCGCTGGCCAAGCGCCTGCGTTCTGCGACGCGTACCCGTGATTTGCCGATCATCATGGTGACAGCGCGTGGCGAAGAGCAGGAACGGGTGATGGGCATCAACTCATAAACACGACCGATGATGACGTCGTCTATCTTGAAATTGGTGATCGAAGTTCAGGGGATACGGCTATTTATCCGGATGACGATATCCAAGCCCATCTGGGTGCGGATAATAAGTGGCAATTCGCCCACAAAAACGGAGCCCCGTATTGAGTTTTCCTATATTGCAGAGCCCCTGATTTGCCAAATCATCCCTAGGGAAACACTGATTTATTCCCGCTCCCTTCCCTGCTGAGAATTGAGACAATAGAGGCTGGTTAAAACAAGCGGACTATTGCCAATGCAACGCAGTTTTTCTGAGCTGGAATATGCCCAAAAGAAGAAACAAACCCGGCGAGATCGTTTCTTGCAGGAACTTGACGCCGTTGTGCCATGGTCTGCGCTCGAACAGGTGATCATGCCCTTCTACCCGACGACCGGTCGTCGTGGGCGTCCGCCGGTCGGACTAAGCCGCATGCTAAGAATGTACGTCGCCCAACAATGTTTTGGTTTGTCGGACGAGGGTATTGAGGACGCCATTTACGATAGCCAGGCAATTCGCGGCTTTGTTGGGATCGATCTTTCACGAGAAGGCGCACCGGATGCGACCACATTGTTGGACTTTCGTCACCTGCTGGAACAGCATCAACTGACTGAGTCGATATTCAACGCCATTGCCCACCATCTTGCGGCCAAGGGACTCTTGTTGCGAGAAGGCACCATTGTCGATGCCACGCTGATCGCCGCCCCGCCTTCAACGAAGAACAAAGCAGGCAAACGCGATCCGGAAATGCATCAGAGTAAGAAGGGCAATCAATGGCACTTCGGCATGAAAGCCCACATCGGTGTTGATGCCCATTCCGGTTTGGTGCATACCGTGATTGGTACAGCCGGCAACGTCAGCGACATCTCCCAAGCGCAGGCGTTATTGCACGGCGAGGAACAAGCTGCTTTCGGTGATGCCGGTTATCAGGGCATTGAAAAACGTTCGGAAAGTGCGGGAGCCATGGTCACATGGCACGTTGCTGAGAAGCCCAGCAAGGTCAAACAACTGGCGGGAACGGCATTGGGCGATCTGGTTGTGCAAGTTGAATATGCCAAGGCACGCATCAGAGCCAAGGTTGAGCATCCTTTTCACGTGGTCAAGAACCTCTTCAAGCACCGCAAAACACGTTATCAGGGATTGGCCAAAAATACGGCACAGTGTTTTACCCTGTTTGGCCTGGCAAATTTGGTGCTGGCTCGCCGTTGGTTGTTGGCACCTGACAGCCAAGTTGCGTCCTGAATGTAGGAGGTAGCCTGGAAATGGCTATATCCGCACGCGAAACGCCGATTTGGCGCAATAAAACCGAAAAATCGGCGCCAACTTCCTGAAAAACTGAATTGATCAGCGCTTCCCTAGCTCATGCAGAGGTGGCGATCCGTATTTCGAGTAACCCTGAAAACATTGACGGCCCACAGACGGTGCTTGAAATGACCCTGGATGGTAACGACCCGCGCCATGAGACCAGCGAGGTGGCAATTCGCTTCGGCACCGGCATTTATCCGGGTTATCAGGTAGAAAAAATGCTGACGCCGGATTATGTGCTGGTCTGTAGCACACGCCTGATGGACGGCGAAACGCCACT
>CAYRBE010000329.1:0-1885 GCA_964422345.1 uncultured Dechloromonas sp. | reverse complement strand
CGGCCGCGCTCGGCGACAAGAAGTCCGCCGTCGGGCAGGAAAACCTTGCGCGCGTGATGGCGGCTCAAAAGGACGAAGCCGTCAGACAGGCGGCGTTCGGCTATTTGGAGAAGAAGGCGCAAGGCGATACACCGGCCGCCTGGTATTGGCTCGGCGAGTGGTATCGCAATTCGACGCAAACTGGGTATTCGAAGAAATCCGAAACTTGGCTGGGCAAGGCCTTGGATCAAGAAACGGATTCGGCCGTCAAGGATCAGGCCTTCAAAACCTTGCTGAAAATTGTCGAGCCGTCGCCGGTCGCGACCAAGGTTCTCGACGAACAGGCGCCAAAGTACGTAAAGAGCAAAAATCCGGATTTAAAGAAAGTTGCCTACGACTATCTTGAGCGCCGCGCGAACGCAGGCGATCCGGGGGCGATGATGTGGATGGCATATCGTTTTCGTGAGGGAGATTCGGTCGACAAGGATCCTGCGAAAGCCCACGACTGGCTGCTTAAGGCTGCGCTTCAAAACAAGAACGAGAAAGTCAAGAATCTGGCCTTCGAGGCTCTTGGTGAGACTAATCACCCGCCAATACCAGGGACAGAAGGCCCATCCGTGAAGCCGAATGAGGTCACCGGCACCGTTGCGCAGAAATATGCCGAGCCGGTGGTTGCGGCGCCGCCTGCGCAAACGCCAAAAGTTATTCAATCTGCGCCGCAGATTGTCACTCCGCCTACCGCCCCTAGCCCCACCAAAGCCTTTGTGATTCCGGAAAATGCGACGATGAACTATGGCGGTCACAGTTGGTCGTGCAACCCGGGCTACAACCCTCGCGGTGGCGAATGCGTGGCAATTGTGGTCCCCGCAAACGCGACGATGAATTACGGCGGCCACAGTTGGTCATGCAATCCTGGCTTCAACCCTCGCAACGGCGAATGCGTCGCAATTGTGGTTCCCGCAAACGCAACGATGAACTATGGCGGTCACAGTTGGTCGTGCAATCAGGGCTACAACCCTCGCAACGGCGAATGCGTCCCGCTGGTGTATCGGCAATGACCAGGGGTTCAGCGCTGCTGGCAGTTCATTCCGGGCAATGTGCTTCGTTGCAGGGAAGATGATGGAAGGCAATTGTTCAACGCATTTTCGACGACGGATTTTGCCGAGCGCGGTGTTAGCGTTCGCGGTGGCAATTTCCTCAGGTATTGCCCTGGGCGCGGTCGAGGAGCTTCCGCCAAAGATGGCGCCTATCCCCCGGCAAGACGCGCCCAAACCGGCAACAGGAAAAAAGCAGAAAGCGCCATCGCATCCTGGTACCAATCAGTCAGCGCAGGTCGCGGATGCCGAACATAGGGCAAATTTCAAGACATGTGTCGACGGGCGATACCCGGCGCTTTGCAAGCATTCCAAACTAACCTCGGCAGAGAGAATCCAGGTTGTCGAGGCCGAGAAAAGGGCGAACTTCCACACATGCATCGACGGTCGGTATCCGGCGCTGTGCAACCACTCGAAACTCACTGCTTCAGAAAAATCGCAGGTGCTCGATGCCGAGAAGGCTGCGAATTTGAAGATATGCATGGACGGCAGATATCCTGCGCTATGCAACCATGCATTGCTAAAAAAGACGGACACTCCGAAATGACGTATTTTGATCTCAGGAACCGGCGATGAGCGGCCCAAAGACATCACACTACAACCTGCGCGCGCAGCGCAGGCAGGAGCAGGAGCGCAGGCAGGCTGCGGAAAGAAAACGGCGTGAGGAACTGGCCGCGCGAACCGCCGCGGCAAGAGCCGTGTGTTCCGATCTTGAAAAGAGGACTACCAGGCTTGCGGCTTCGATTCGGGAGATTCAGGAGTCGTTCCCCGCGGAGAAGCTGAAGATATCAGCCCCCGATTTTGAGGCGCCG
>CAYRBE010000328.1:0-1897 GCA_964422345.1 uncultured Dechloromonas sp. | reverse complement strand
TCCCTGCAGGCCGAACCGAGTTATTCACCTGAACAGTACGACATTGTTTTGATGTGATATTCTGAGCAAAGAGCAAGGGGGGCTTTTTCGTATGGGGTTTGGTCGTAAAGTTAGCGTTACTGGATTGATTCTGGCCTTGGGCTATGGGGTCTTGGCACAGGCTGCGCCAGCGCCGGAAGTTGCTCAGACCCCCAGCTTTGTTATTGAGCGTTTCAATGTGCTGGGTAACAAGCTGATTTCACAGGCCGATATTGATCTTGCCTTGCAGCCGTTTGCTGGCGCTAGCCGGACGTTTGCTGATGTCCAGCGCGCGGTTGAGACACTTGAAAATCTTTACCGGCGTAGTGGATACACCACGGCCTACGTCGCGGTTCCTGAACAGGAGCTTAACAAGGGAATAGTCCATCTTCGGGTTGTCGAAGGGCGTATTGCCAAGGTTTTAGTTGAAGGCAATGAAGTCTTCTCCGAAGAAAATATTCGCGCTTCACTCCCGGCCTTGCGTGAAAATGAATCGCCTATGGCGATGCGGCTGTCGGAAAATATTCAGCTTGCCAATGAAAATGGCTCCAAGCAAGTTGAGGTTTTGTTGTCCGCGGGCGATAACGAAGGTGATATCAATGCGCGAATCAAGGTTAAGGATGAAAAGCCTTGGCGCATATCCTCAACCTTAGATAACACGGGTAACGAGGCGACTGGTCAGCACAGGCTTGGCGTAGCCTTTCAGCATGATAATCTGTTCGATGCAGATCAAACGCTCTCTATGGCGTATGCCATGTCACCAAATAAGCCGGAAAGCACAAAGGTTGATGTCTATAGTCTTGGCTATCGCATTCCCCTCTATCGCTTGGGTGACAGTATTGATTTTCTTTACGCAAAATCATCTGTTGATGTGCCGAGCACTTCACCAAGCCTAGCTGGTGCACTCGGTATAGTCGGGCGAGGCGATATTTATAGTTTGCGCTACAACTGGCTCATGCCGCGTCAGGGGGAATATGCCTCAAGAGTCATTTTTGCCCTTGATGAACGCAATATGGACAGTTCTTGCAAATCAGCCGGACAGCAGTTAGTCGGCGTCGCAGGGTGTGAGCCGTATCGGGTAAGACCTGTTACTGCCAGTTACTCCGGTCGATGGGAGCAGCCATCACGGATCGCTTCGTTCGGTATTGGTGTGTCGCGCAATGTGGCTGCATCAAGTAGCGAAAGTTACGTTCTGGCCAGCGGTGGTCGTGACGCGCCCAACTACTTTACGGTAGCGCGAGGAAATTTTGGTTTGGCTCAGGGCTTGCCGGCAGACTGGCAGATTCGACTTGCCGGGCAGGTGCAATGGGCTAAGGATGCTTTGGTTCCAACCGAGCAACTTGGTATTGCAGGTAGTCAGGCGGTACGAGGGTTTACTGAGCGCGCGGTGGCGCTCGATGCCGGGTACTACATTCAAAATGAGCTTTATACGCCTGATCTTGCAGCGTTGACCTCTGCACCGGGCAGTCTTCGAGCCTTGGCCTTTTATGATGTGGGTGGCGGACGTAACGTAGGCGTGCCTTCATCGCTGCAATCAAATTCGGCAATATCCAGTGCAGGATTGGGTTTGCGCTACGTTTATGCAAAATACTTTAACTGGCGACTCGATCTGGCTCACATTATTGATAGCCAGGCTACCACCTCAAATGGCGCACCAATCGATACTGGTTGGCGAGGCCATTTTTCGCTGAACGTTGGGTTCTGACCCTGCCGGCAAAGTAAAACGGAGAATCCCATGCCGAGCTATCAATCCCTGAATCAGTTTCCCTTGCGCTGGATGGCGGTCGCCATCGCCGCCGGGTTTTTATCAACCCCCGTCATGGCCTTGCCAACCGGCGCGCAGATTGCCAATGGGTCGGTTGCGGTAAATCAGACCGGC
>CAYRBE010000327.1:0-1900 GCA_964422345.1 uncultured Dechloromonas sp. | reverse complement strand
TCTCAGTTGTTCTGGCCGCGACGCCAACACTGATACTACCGACCCACTCACCTGCGCCAGCAGGAACACGAAGCGCTGCCACTTCCTCGCGGATGGACTCGGCAAGCATCATCGCCCCATCCAGCGGCGTACCTGCACAAATAATCAGGAATTCATCGCCACCCAGTCGGCACACGATATCGTCGTTGCGTACCGCGTGTAGCAATTGCTTGGATAGTGCGCGCAACACCGAATCCCCGGCATCGTGGCCCTGAGTATCGTTGATTTGTTTGAAGCTATCGGCATCGATCATCATGCAGGCAAGCGGCGCACCTTCGCGTACGGAGGTCTCCCATTCTGTGGCAAAGCTTCGCATTGCGTAACGACGGTTTGGCAGGCCAGTCAGCGTGTCAGTGTTTGCAAGGTCATCAAGTCGCTGGTTGGCGTCAGTCAGCGCCTGGGTACGTTCTGCGACACGCGCTTCCAGCGTCTTGTTCAGTTGCACCAGTTCATGATTGCGTTCGGAGACCTGATGAAACAGTCCGTTCAGTGCTGTCAGCAATGTATCGGTCGCAGGGTCTTTGGCCGGCCCATGATCCAAGTATGCATCTTCGGGACTTGAGCCTGACTGGATCGCTGCAATCTGCCTGGACATGAACTGATCCGTGCCAAGGATGTGATAGGCCAGCCAGTGCGTCAGGAACTCAAGGAGAGACTTCGTCGCACCCCGATTGCTGGCGGAGACGCCACCATGGAGTTGGGTTACCTCGTCCAGAAAACTGGTGTGATTCGCACGGTGTTGATCAACATGGCGCGGATCGACGTGCATTGCCACCATCATGCTTTCTTCTTCGGCAAAGTGGTAGCGGGCGTAGTCTGCCAACTCTGCAAAGACCGCTTCCAATTCGGTTATGGATACCCCGTCTTGCCGCATGATCAGATCGCCGAATCGATTGATCAGATCGACCAAGCGATGATGCTGCTCATCGACGTCGGCCAGTCCGGTAATGAAACAGGAGTTCCAATGAAAGGCGTCCATTGCTATCACCTGATAAATAGTAGAGAAAGGTTTGCCGGTTACCGAATAAACCGGAAATATGCAATCAACGCCCGCAGCCGCGACGAGGTCTCCTTCATCTGAACGGTCTTCTCGGTCACTTCGGCAATGGAGGCCGTCGTCTGATCAATGCCGCCAACGATTCCTTCCACCTGGCGCGCGATTTCATTGCCGGCTGCCGACTGCTCACGCGTGCCGTCGGCAATGTGCCTGGAAATCGATGCCACCTCTTGGCCGTGCTCGGAGACTGCGTTGAGTCCTGCACGTGCTGCACTCGCGGCGTTGTCAGCGGTTGCAACATGACTTCCTGCCGCCTCCATCGTGGACACAGCAATTTGGGTGATGCGCTGGATTTCCTGCACGCTGCTCGAAATTTCAGTGGTCTGCTTGCTAGCGTTCTCGGCTAGCTTCCTAACTTCATCAGCCACCACGGCGAAACCTCGGCCAGTTTCGCCTGCCCGTGCGGCTTCAATGGCGGCATTCAAGGCGAGCAGATTGGTCTGATCGGCTATGCCCCGGATCACTTGGCTTACGCGATGAATGGCGGAGATGGACTGGAATAGTTCAGCCATGGTTTGTCCGGCACCATTGACCGTCATCACGACGTTCTGCGAAGCCGCCTGACTTTCGCCCATTCGCAGCGATGCCTCGTTCAGCAGCCCGTGTGATTCCTCCACTTCCTTCGAAGCCTGTTGGGCACTGTCGGCAATTTCATTGACTGAGGAAACCAATTGCTCGACCGCTGCCGCGATACTGCTTACGGCGTCGGATTGGATACTAGTCACCTTGCGCGTCTGATCCATTTCGGCAGTCAAGACATCGGCGTTCTCGCCGACCTGATCGGCCGCTTCCGAAATTTCAGCC
>CAYRBE010000326.1:0-1906 GCA_964422345.1 uncultured Dechloromonas sp. | reverse complement strand
AATGCACCGCTCGCTCTTTTTGCATGGCGCTTCAGCCTGGCATTTTCGTCAGGCGATGGAGGGCATTCCCGCTGAAGACCGGGACGAGGAACATATTGACGAATTCCTCGATGATTACTGTGATGGTTCGGCGAATCCCATCGTCTTTCACTGACATGCTAGAATCTGCTAATTCGCTTGATTAGCCAGAGGAAAGCAAAAAATGGGTGACGTAAATACAAGCTACGTGTCTGATCACACCAAGTGGATGGACGAGCAGTTGAAGAACAACCCGGCTTGGGTAGAAGACCAGAAAGCCGGCCGCGCGCTGTGGTGGGACAAGAAGCAGGAAACCGCTACAACAGCGAGTAACGCTGATTCAAATGTGCCACAGAAGCCGTACCCGTATGACGTGAATTTTTACACCGAGTAATTGGGTATCGAAATAAAAAAGCCGGCTAAGCCGGCTTTTTGCTTTTCAACCTTGGCTTTTTCATGCTTGCCGGCTGTTGATCAGACGGGCAAGGGCGGCAACTGAAGCGAGGTTTTCACGCGTCGCCGGGTCATTGGCTTCGAGAACTAGCTGATATTTTTTCTTGAGGGCGAGTACAAGTTCCAGCGCGTCGATTGAATCGAGGCCCAATCCGTCATCGCCAAAGAGTGGCATTTCGTCACCAATGTCAGCGGCGGTAATGTCCTCGAGATTCATCGTCTCGATGATGAATTCCTTCAATTCCTGATGCAGATCATTCATGGCTTAGTTGAGTATTTTGCGTAATTGAAGGCCTGAGAAAGCAATGCGATCTTCGCCATCCTGCTTGAAAACCCGCAGCGTATCACCGCGGCCATTGCCCAGGCCGGCTGTAATGGCTTCGTTTTCCGACACCGGTTGGAATGCAATCCGCAGGGTTAGTTCAGGCTTTTCAGGGAAGCTCAATTCGCCGACCAGCTGACCAAGCTCTTCCTTGAGCAGAATTTTGTCGGGCGTGGGGCCGTCATTCTTGTTGATGATTTCGTATTTGCCGATGAGCTTCCTGAAATTATCAGGAATCGGCGCAGGACGCAGTTTTTCGCCAAAAACCTGGGTTTCTTCCCCCAGTTTGCCGACGATGATGTGCCGGCCATTAACTGTTGCGGTCGACAGCCGAATTTTGTCAAAAATTCCGACACGTATCGGCATCAGGCCAAGTAGCTTGTATTTGACACTGAGCAGACCATCTTCATGCGTCACGAGCTGAAACTTATGCCCAACCGCATCAACATTGATCTTGCCGGATTCGCTTGAAACGTTGACCAGTCCAACCGGCGTATCAAAATGGCCGTTGAAGAAACTTAATTCATCTTCGTTGGGCGCCCGTTCTTCGGCGCGAACGATAGTCTTGGGGGGCGGGCGGATGCCTGTTTTGGCCTCAAGCATCAGGCGCAGTGATTCCGAGGCGATTTTGCTGACCGAGCCGGCTGATGTTGCTGAGTTGGTAAGGATCACAACGCCCAATTTGTGATCCGGCAAAATCGACATCATGCTGTGCGAGTCAGGCAATGAGCCGCCGTGACTGGCTACCCGGCCGGCACCTGGTACTTGTATGCCACTCAATAGCCAGCCGAGGCCGACATGGGAGTCGAAGGTAAGCGGGAGGTTGGCGTTTTGCACACGCACCATTTCACGGGTGGTGGCGGGCAATAGTATTAGCTGATTCCCGGCGCGGCCTTCGGCAAATTGCATTTTGACGAATTGGCTCAGGTCGACAACATTGCTCAGCAGATTGGCTGCCGGCATGTCACGCAGGGAAAACACTTCGATGGGCTTGTTGTGGTCATAGGCCTTGGTCACGGCGCGGGAAGCAAAACCACTCCCGGTCATGCCCAGCGGCTGGAAAAAATGCTGCCCCATGTAATCGTTAAAGGCCTGGCCGCTGATTTTTTCAAC
>CAYRBE010000325.1:0-1909 GCA_964422345.1 uncultured Dechloromonas sp. | reverse complement strand
CGGCCGAAGCGCATGAGGAACTGACCCGTCAGGCCGAAATCATCCTTGAAAAGCTGGAACTGCCTTACCGCCGCATGGCGCTGTGTTCGGGAGATATGGGTTTTTCCGCCGCCAAAACCTACGACCTTGAAGTCTGGTTGCCGGCGCAGAATACCTACCGTGAGATTTCTTCCTGCTCCAACTTCGGTGCCTTCCAGGCGCGGCGTATGCAAACCCGTTTCCGCAATGAGAAAAACAAGCCGGAGCTGGTTCACACGCTGAATGGTTCCGGTCTGGCAGTTGGTCGGACGCTGGTCGCTATCCTTGAAAATTACCAGAATGCCGATGGCAGCGTCACCGTGCCGGCCGTCTTGCGTCCGTATATGGGCGGGCTGGAAAAGCTCAGCGTTTAAGTTTTAGACCGGGCGCGCCGCTGAGGTTTTGCATGCGGGGCGCCTGTGTTTGGAAGGCTGACTCGTTACGCACGAGAATGTCGTAATAGCTGCGGATGTTCTCGACCAGAATCACTGCCTCACCGCCCCGGACTCGGCCAGATTTGAGCCGCTGGTAGTATTTTGGCTTGGCGAGCAGGGGCAGGATCCGCTTCATTTCATACCACGCGGTTGGGTCAGCGCCGAGCTGTTTGGCCAGCGTACGCGCCGCATTGAAGCTCCCCGGCCCGATGTTATAAGCGGCCAGCGCCAGCCAGGTGCGGTCCGGTTCACGCACTTGATCCGGCTGTAAATCTTTCAGAATATTGATGTAGCGGGCACCAGCCAGAATGCTTTCACGCGGATCAAGGCGGTTTTTGACCCCGAGCCGATCCGCCGTTTCTTCAGTCAGCATCATGATGCCGCGCACGCCGGTCGGGCTGGTCGCTTCGGCTTCCCACTGCGACTCGTGGTAAGCCACGGCGGCGATCAGGCGCCAATCAATGCCGGAAATCGATTGCGCCGCAATGAAGTCTGGCCGCAGCTTGGGTAGTACGGATTCGGTGCGTCCAAGAAATTTGACGATGTCAGCCTGCTTCAAGCGCCGGACATGGCCGAAGTAGCGGTCTTCAATCCTCGCCAGCGTGCCATCGCGCTGGGCTTTTTCGACAAAGGCATTGAGTTGCGTTTGTAATTCGATATTCGGCTTTTCACCCAGCCACCAGACAATCGGCGCATCCCCGCTGAGTTCTAGGCTGGTTTGTAGCGAGGGGTTGAGCTGGGTGGCAATGTCAATCAAGGTCGAGTCAATTGCTGCCAGCGGGTATTCCTGATCCGCAACGGATTCAAGTAGCTCAAAAATATCTTCATCCTTGACTTCCACAACCTTCAAACCGGGGATGGTTTTCTGCAAATTGCGCAGCGTAGTAAGTTGGCGTGAGCCGCTCAGGGCGTGGATGGTTTTATTGCGTAACTCGTCGAGATCAGAAATCGGTAAAGTCGCTTCATGCTGAATCAGGATGTCGCGACTTTGCAATATGGGCGGGGTGGCCTTAAGGTTGTTGTTGCCCGGCAAATCAAGCCATCCAATGGCTACATGCGCTTCACCAGCAGCAATCCGTTTCGGGAGCTCCGCCGGGCTTGCCACCCGGTACTCAACGCCAACCCCTAATTCTCTGGCAAAGGCCTCAATCAGATCGTACTCAAGGCCGGTAGGCTCACTGTTTTCTTCAGCGGTATAAGTCAGCGGGCCGCTGGTCGTCAGCACCACCAAATCCTGCTGCGCAGGCGTCGGGAAAGGCAGGGCGCGACTAAACATCCCGTCGCAGGCAGCAAGCAATAAAATCAGTAATCCGGCCGCAAGTCTTTTCAAACTACCCTTTTATTCTTGTGCTATTATCTCGCCCCCCGGAGAGGTGGCAGAGTGGTCGAATGTACCTGATTCGAAATCAGGCGTACTGCAAGGTACCGAGGGTTCGAATCCCTCCCTCTCCGCCAGT
>CAYRBE010000324.1:0-1915 GCA_964422345.1 uncultured Dechloromonas sp. | reverse complement strand
GATTGTTTGAGATCACAGCGCTACCATCCGGCTGGCGACATTTGTAAACGTCGGCGCTGGCTGGGGGTGAGAGCAGAACGAGGGCGAATGCGGTGAGTCGGTGGCAGAGCATGGCGATTTCGCTTCGGGTGTAAGTCAGCGAATCATCAACCACTCTGGCGAAAAGCACAACGCCCCTGAGCGGGGCGTTGCTGAGCAGATAATGGATTTGCAGGCTGGCAAGTAACGTCTTTCGCAAAATCATATTGCTGCAGGATTAAAGGCATAGCTCCGTGTGGCGTGTACGCCTTCAATCTTTACTGGTCGCAATATGCCCTCACGCTCCAGCCCCTTGATGATGCGCGATATTGTTTCGAAGCGCAGATCGGTGATGTCGGCAATATCTTGCCGAGTGGGTAGCACAACTTGATTGGCCCCATCTCCTAAAAGTCGGATTAATCCGAGTACGCGGTTTGTCGCCTGGCCGCCGCGCAAGGCAATGATGTTGGCGGCGCGACTTTGGGCCTGTGCCAGTGATTGCAGCAAACTCTCGCCTGAATTTCCGGGTTCACCTTGTGGCCAAGGTGAGAGCTCGCATTCGGTCAAAGCTGCAGCGGAGAATGTGTAAATGCCAAAGAGCATGCTTTCGCAACCAATTATGTCCCCTGTAATAGCCAGGCTGGCAAAATTGGCGTCGCCATGATGGTTGTTTGTGTTCAGCCTGACAACGCCGCGTTTTACCCGCCATGCCATGCCATCAGAACCGGCGTCGTAAATTACTTCCGCAGCCGCGTAGGTGGCAGCCTTGCGGGGCGGAAAGTCTTTATTGGGGCTGGTTAGCGAAATAAGTCCCATAGGTAGATTTCTCAATACGCAAAAACTGCGATTCTTAATGAGGCCAATCGGGCGCTCAGTGTGGATGAATATAACTGGCACCCAATTTTCCTTGTTTTAGCCCCGTTTTGGAATGTGGCAATTTGTCGCGCGACAATTTGTCTAATGTTAAAGAAATAAAATTGAATTTATGATCTGCCGGGTTTTTAACATTAACTATTCTCCCCAAAATGCTAGCGAGCAGGGGGTGCCATTTTGGATAATTGTCATGCCTCACTTTCTTTCCCGCATTAATCTCGCTGTAATTTTTTCTGCAATTAGTTTTGCCGCAATGGCGGGCAATGTTGAGGATGATTTGCGTACGGCAGCAAAACTGCATAAGGGAGGTGAGACACCAAAGGCTGTGTCAATTTGGAAAGACTGGGCGGGACAGGGTAATGCTGATGCCGCTTACAACCTTGCGGTGATTCATCAATATGGTGATGGTGTCGCGCTTGATTATGATAAAGCTATGCAGTGGTACCGCGTTGCCGCAGACAAGGGTGACAAGATTTCACAGTTTCAGATTGGCCTAATGTATCAAACCGGGCAAGGTGTAACAGTCAATGAGGAAGAGGCGCATCGCTGGTTTGCCTTGCACCACAAGCATCATATGCATCATCTTCATACGCCGCAGATGGCTGCCTGGCGGGAACGGGCGCGGGCAATGATTGTTGAGCGCGACCAGCGGGAGTATGTGGCTGCGTCGAGGAAAAACTCGGCTCAAATATTGGCCGATCTGAAACAACGTGCCGGGATGGGGTATCCTGAACCAGTCTCTACCGCTTCATTGAATAGCGGTACAGTCATTCGCTGATTTTTGAAGTAACCTGTCAGCATATGAAAACGCCTCCGGACTGGAGGCGTTTTTGTGTGGTGATGAAACTTCTGTGATTACAGAATCATCCCCGCGCCGACCGTGTTGTTGTTGCTCTCATCAATAATGATGAAAGCGCCAGTGCCACGGTTTTCCAGGTAAGGATCGGCGAACAGCGGCTGGGCCAGTTTGAAGGTGACTTGGGCGATGTCGTTCATCGCCAGCTTTTCGGCCGGGACTTTTTCC
>CAYRBE010000323.1:0-1920 GCA_964422345.1 uncultured Dechloromonas sp. | reverse complement strand
CCTTGGTAAGCGTGGCAACCGTTTTTGAAAAGAAACTCACGCTGTTCCTCGGTTTCGACACCTTCGGCGATTACCTCCATTCCCAAGCTGTGTGCCAGCGCGACGATGGTGCGGGCAATGGCCGCATCATCGGGATTGGAAAGCACATCCCGAACAAAGGACTGGTCGATTTTTAGCTGGTCCAGCGGCAGACGTTTGAGGTAGGAAAGCGACGAATAGCCGGTACCAAAGTCATCAAGCGAGAAACAAACGCCATTTGCCTTGAGTTCGGATATTTTGGTGATGATGTCGTCGACGTCGTCAAGCAACAGGCTTTCAGTGAGTTCGAGCTTGAGTTTTGTCGAGGGGGCGCCGCTTTCATCAAGCGCAGCAAGCACTTCGCCGACAAAATCTATTTGCCGGAATTGATGGGCGCTGACATTGACGGCAAGAACAAGGTGGGCTGTTTCGGGCTGTTTTGCCCAGTTAGCCAATTGTGTGCAGGCGGTTTTAAGTACCCATAAGCCCAGCGGCAGGATTAGACCGGTTTCCTCGGCAAGCGGAATAAACTCAGCCGGTGACACCATGCCACGCAGTGGGTGTTGCCAGCGCACCAGCGCTTCGGCGCCGGTGATTCGGCGAGTGTGGTTCACCTGTGGTTGGTAGTGCAGGATGAACTGATTCTCCAGTAAGCCATCGCGCAGATCAGATTCCAGTGCGACACGGGCCGCGACCACCGCCTGCATTTCCGGATCGAAGAAGCGCAAGGCATTACGGCCTGAGGCTTTGGCCCGGTACATGGCTAGATCAGCTTGTTTTAGCAACTCCTCCAAAGCATTCTTTTGGTCGCCAAATAGCGTCACACCAATGCTTGGCGTGCTGTGATGCGGCACGTCCTCCAAGGTATAAAGCTGGTTGAGCTTTGCCATGATTTTTGCGCCCACTGATTCGGCCTGACTGGTCGCTTCCAGCGCGTTATCGCCTAAATCTTCGAGCATGACGACAAACTCGTCGCCCCCCAAGCGGGCAACGGTATCGCTCTCACGAACACAGCTGAGGATACGCTGCGCCACTTGTTTCAGGAGATGATCGCCAATGTTATGACCACGGGTGTCATTTAGCCCCTTGAAGTTATCAAGGTCGATGAAGAAGAGCGCACCATATCGATTGTTGCGCGCACTCACCATTAGTGCGTGTTCCAGCCGGTCGAGCAGTAATCGTCGGTTAGGAAGGGCGGTCAGTGGGTCAGAAAAAGCGAGAAGCTGAATTCTTTCCTCTGCCTGCTTTTGGTAGGTAATGTCGGAAAAAGTAGCGACATAGTTGGTGAGTTGCCCTGTACTGTTGCGCACAGCGGTAATTGAAATCCATTCGGGATATACCTCGCCGTTTTTGCGCCGGTTCCAGACCTCACCCTGCCAGCGACCTTTGTCAGCGATAGTGGTCCACATCTCACGGTAAAACTGCTGGTCATGGACCCCAGACTGAAGCATGCGCGGGTTTTTGCCAATGGCCTCATTTTCTTCATAGCCAGTGATCTCGGTGAAGGCACGGTTGACGGCAATAATCGAGCCGTTAGGCAAAGAGATCATAACGCCCTCCGCACTGTTGTCGAAAACGGTTGCCGCCTGCCGTAGGTTATCCTCCATCCGTTTGCGTTCGGTAATATCAAAAATCAGACCAACTAGCCCGCCAACCGAGCCATCCTGCTGGGAGAAAGTCGCTTTGTGAAGGACAACGTCACGCAGTTGACCATCGGCGTAGCGAAGCTGACTTTCGTATATCCGATATCCCGGATGATCAAACAGTTCGTTGTCGACCTCACGGTGCATGTCAGCAACGTCGGCTGGAACAATGTCGTGGGCTTTTTTCCCGATCAGTTCATGGGCTGGTCGTCCGATGAACTCAGCAAAGGCTTTGTTGCAACCAAGAAATCGCGCATCA
>CAYRBE010000322.1:0-1925 GCA_964422345.1 uncultured Dechloromonas sp. | reverse complement strand
CCATGTCCAAACTTACTTTGACCACTCAGAAAAACCTTTTAGCCACCGCGATGATCGTGGGTTTGGCCAGCCTTGCGGGTACAGCAACGGCCCAGCAATTCACCGCGACGGCGACTGTGCAGAATGCAGTGACCATTACCCAAACCACTCCTTTGGCATTCGGAACCGTGTTTGCCAGCTTAACCAGTGCAGACGCAGCGCCTGGAGCAACCTCCGCTGACAAATTGACGCTTGCCCCTCTCACAGGTGCTATTACCAGAACTCCGGCGGTTACCGCTGCTACTGACGTTGCTGCAACAGTAATATCTTTAGGTGGAGGCGTCGCGGGCGTATTTACTGCTCCGAATCTACCTTCAAATGGAAAGGTACAAGTAATCATCAATGACGCTGACGGTGATGAAATCACCAATGCTGCATCTATACAAGCGGCTGAATGTGCTTTCGATGACCTAACCGACGCCGAGGCAGCAGACAAGGTCATTCTAAAAAATAGCGACGATGTAGTAGCCGCTTTTTTCTGTGTAGACGCTTTTACCAATGATAAAGATGCAAACTTGTTCTCCACTACCGGCTACTCGCTTGGCTTCGGCATCACCACACTCTCTTTCAATCTCGGCGCAACCCTGGTCCAGCAGGCAGTCACCGGCGCTGCTGTAAATCAATTGCCTTACAACCCTGGGCTTTACTCTGGTGTTTTTGAAATGGAGGTTGCTTTCCCGTAAAAAAATGGTCCGCACCTATTGTGCAACCTGCTGTAGCAACAGCCACCTACGTTCAAAGTATTTCAGGTGGCTGTTTTTATTGCGCGCTCTTTGTCTACTTGTTTTTTGTTCGGCTTTTCCTGTTCATGCAGCACCACAGATTGAGGCATTGCAGCGGCTGAATTTCGGCATCGTGGCCATCACAAGTAATGCCGCGCCATCTTCCTTCGTGTTGTCACCCTCAGGATCTGCTGCCTATGGCACCGGCTTCGTCTTTGTCGGCTCTGCCACACCGGGTCGCTACAAGCTGACCGGTTATCCCGCCTTTACCAACATCAATCTGACCATGGATTCAAATCCATTAAGCTTGGCCAACGGAACACCAGGCGAAATATTGTCAGTGTCCGCCGCCATCCCCAAGCCGATGTCCTTACGAACGGACCAAAATGGTCAGGTGGAATTCAATCTCGGCGCCACGCTGACAACCAGTGGCAGCAGCTTTCCCTATCAGGATGGCATCTACATTGGCAGCCCAACGCTGACCCTAAACTTTACTGTCGCAGCCGAGCCGGTACTGAGTTATCAGGAAATCGAAGTCGATCTCGAACTGCGCACCAGTCTTGTCCTGGTTCAGGTGGAGGCGCTTGATTTTGGTCGCCTGGCGGTCTTTTCTTCCCCCACCGATGAATCAAGCATAAGGATCAGCCCCAATGGCGGCATCAGCATCCTTAACCCAGGGGCAGCGAAAATTGTGCGTTTTGGTGGCGAAAAACCAGCCACTTTCCAGATTTCCACCGGCGCTGCATATGCCCCCATTCAGATCAATCTACCCAGCGAAAGCATCTATCTCACCCACCAGTCTCAGTCATCGGAAGTTGCCCGATTGCGAGCAACCGATTTTGCCACCCTACCGATGCCCGGCGATGCGAAGCTGAATGGCCAAGGCGCGCTGGAATTCCGTTTAGGTGCCACATTGCGCACTGAGCTGACCACAAAGCCCTATCAAGACGGGGTTTATTCAGGCACTTTTCCGCTGACCGTGGAATATTAGAAAACTTCGCTCTTGAAGCAACATTCCATTCATACCTCCAACGGAGTCAAGTAATGAACCCAAAAGAACTTCTGCATTCATTCAAGGTTTTGATGCTGATTTCACTGACGGTGCCGGTTTTTGGCATGCTTACAACATTCGCCCATGCCGATATTCTGATCAGCCCGCAACGG
>CAYRBE010000321.1:0-1958 GCA_964422345.1 uncultured Dechloromonas sp. | reverse complement strand
CCTCTACAACGCTCGGGTTGCCGACATCAAGTCAAGCTGCATGTGTATGCGCCTGTGTCGATGGCAAGGTTAAGGCGCTATGCACCAGCTCTCTTGATCTGGAACCAATTTGCCAACCTCAGCTCTGCCCGCTTACTCCACCGTCAATAGAACCACTGCGTACCCCTACACTTCCTCCCCTGGGGACCAAGAGCTGCTCGCAGAAGCAAGTACTGAATTCCGGAACAGGTCAGTATGAATGGCGTACCGTTTGCCAATAGCGCGTCTAAATTGAGATCATCTACAAAGCGACAAAGAGTCTGTAGAGGCGGGGAGCCACTGATCGAGCGAAGGCGCTACCACGTACGTGGGCCGGCATCTAGAAGGCTTATGATAGTTAGGAACCATAGTTCCACCGCTCCTGTTAAATTGGGGAACTTTGTATTGGAATTCTTATGAAAATTGCTCAACGATTTGTCAAGTTCGCCTTATTGGCTATATCGCTAAATTGCATCCATTCGTTCGCAGCCAACGTCTTTGTGGACGAGAAGCAAATCGCAATTGAAGGGAAGATAGAAAAGGGTGACGCCGAGTCAGTTGCAAAACTAATGGCGAGTCGCGCAGTTTTTCTGCGCGTAATACTCAATAGCCCAGGTGGCGATCTTCAAGAGGCATTAAAAATTACCTCATTGGTAAAGGGGGCGCGCCTGTCGACCAGAGTTGTTGCCAATGGAGTTTGTGCAAGCGCGTGCTTCTTCATTTTGCTCAGTGACAACCGTCGCGACGCATCAGGGGTTGAAGAGGATGCTCAACTCAAGCGGCAGGGTTCGTCAAGCCTGTATGGACTAGTTGGTCTACACCGTCCTTATATCGCGCCAGAAGTAGCACGGACAGATCCGCAGTCTGCAATGAAGAAACAAAAAACAGTAATGTCAGAAGTCTCATCGTATTTGAAAGATGAAGGCGTTTCACAACGCCTAATTGATATCATGATGGATCGACCATCCAACAATGCCTACTGGCTCACTGATGCAGATGTTCTTCAACTTGGCGAATATTCACCTCAAATGGAGGAAGCGCTGATAGCGTCTTGCGGCTACAGTCGATATCGCTACCTTGAGAAATGGCCGAAAGAGCGTCGCGATAAGCTAGTCGATTGCATCACTGCTTTCGACGTTGCTCAGCTATTACCAGATCGTTTCAAGTACTACTCAAAGCTCTCGACTGGTTGGCGGCCATGGAAAAAATAGTCCGAATATTTGATGATCGCAATTGGAACTAGCTCTGCTAAGTCCCTAAACATGATTCCCGCTATACCAAAGGCTCTTGGCGAAGTTATGGTCCGCCATTTACAAGCCGGAGATTATGCCGCATACATAGCACTTGAACGAGATTCGGCAGTTAAGAAATTTGTAAGCGGTCCAACATCCAAATCTGACGCCGAGTTATTGGGCGACCTTAGTAGATACGAACCAACCACTGAAGTCATGGCAATTGCTCAAACCACGAGTAATGCATTTATAGGGCGCTGCGGTCTCCTGCCCACCAACAACGTATTCGAGGTTGAAATTTACTGCTTACTCGCCCAGGCACATTGGCGGAAAGGTATTTGCGGGATTGTCGTTCCATTTCTTGCTAACCTAGTTTCAACTCAAGGGAAAGTCGCCGTTGGAATTGTCGATCCGCAAAACCAAGGAAGCTTGGCACTGCTGAAAAAACTTGGCTGGATCTTCGTCGGTACAGTCCGTGATAGCGGGAAGCAGCACGGTCATATGCGTTTTGTTGAACCGCAACTTTTTGGATACGATCCCACACAAACTCAAACATTGCTTAATGTCTCGGACTGATTACCGATCGGGCTTCGGGCGTCCGTGTCTTTCGCGACCGGTTAGAGCGCTGAAGCTTAGCTAGCCCAGAAAGCTGTAAGACAGAAATTAGTCTGTTTCTGAAATCTCCAGGTCACTTCTAAATACTTTGGG
>CAYRBE010000320.1:0-1959 GCA_964422345.1 uncultured Dechloromonas sp. | reverse complement strand
CAGGAGCTGGTCACTGAACGCACCGCCGAGGCCATGCAAGCGAAGGACGCCGCCGAAGCTGCCAATCGGGCGAAAACCACCTTCCTGGCGAATATGTCGCACGAACTCCGCACCCCCATGCACGCCATTCTTTCTTTTGGCGAACTGGGACAAGAAAAATCTGCCGGCGATGCCGCGCCACTCCCCAAGCTGAATGGCTATTTCAACCATATCGTCACCAGCGCCTCACGGCTCATGGTATTGATCAACAACCTGCTTGACCTCTCGAAACTGGAGTCAGGCAAAGCTGATTTTGAATTCTCCATCGTCCCGCTCACTCACCTGATTGACGAAGTCAGGGTAGAGACTGAAGCGCTCCTCGCCAAAAAATCCATTACGCTGACGCAAAACATTTCTGAAGATATCAGCCTTGAATGTGACGTCTTCAAGATGGGTCAGGTGATGCGAAACCTGCTCTCGAATGCCATCAAGTTTTCTCCAGAAGGCAGCACGATCAGCCTTCTGGCAAACAGTTCGGCAGACGAACTGACATTGGAAATCCGCGATCAGGGCATCGGCATTCCACCGGAGGAATTGGACAGCATCTTTGATGAATTCATCCAGAGCAGCAAAACCAAGACCGGCGCAGGGGGTACCGGACTCGGCCTCGCCATCTGCCGCCAGATCATTAGCCACCACGGCGGAACCATCACCGCCCGCAACAATCCTGATGCGGGCGCCTGTTTAAGTTTTACCCTGCCACTGCGTCAGCACCAATAATCAGTTCACCATTGCACGCAAACCAAACAGTGCTGACCAGCCGCGTATCACCCGATAGCCGACCCACAAGCCAAGCACGGCGATCAGTATCCACGCCAGCGGTATGCCAATAATGGTGATAATCAGCAGGCCATAAACAAACAGCCAGAGCAGGGTGAACCAGAAGGTGCGTATCTGCCAGCGGAAGTGGCTCTCCAGCCAGGTGCCATTAACATCACCGCGCTTGAGGTAATTCAACAGCACGGCACAAAGTGATGGCAGGCCGAAGACAAAACCGCCGGCGACGGTTGCTGCCGAGGTGACGCCAATGACCACAGCAATCGCATGCAGCCCGTAGATAAAATGCGTGAGCTGAATTAAGGATGGACGAACACCCATCACATCAACAACCTGATTCTGTTCCGACATTACTTAATTCTCCTCAAGATACTTTTGCATCAGCAGGGCATGACCCGCAGCCGGATCAAGCTCGTAGGGAACGAATCCGGCACGCAGATATGACCGCATCGCTCCCGTGTTGTTCGACAAAATTTCCAGTGTCAGCTTGCAACACCCGATCTCACGCGCACTTTCTGCGGCCCAGCCAAGCAAAGCCTGCGCAATGCCCTGACCGCGCCATTCGGGCAGAACCACGACATCATGAATATTGAGCAGCGGCTTGGCAGCAAAGGTTGAAAAGCCGGTAAAACAGTTGATCAAGCCGACCGGCGTTTCACCCATGAAAGCCAGCGCCCCATGAAAGCCCGGCAGGTTTTTCAGCCGCTCGACCAGATGCGCCTTGGCGTAGTCAGTCAAACCTTCGCCACCGCCCATCGGGTCTTTGGCATAGGCATCCAGCAAGCCCAGCCAGATTTTGGAAATTGCCTGATTTTCGAGGTGCACCGCAGCAATGCGCAAACTCACAGTCCGAGATCCTGCCACATCGCGTCAACGCGTTTTTTCACCCCGTCATCCATCACAATCGGCCGCCCCCATTCGCGGGTGGTTTCACCCGGCCATTTGTTGGTTGCATCTAGCCCCATTTTTGAACCGAGGCCGGCGACCGGTGAAGCGAAATCGAGATAATCGATCGGCGTGTTGTCGACCAGCGTCGTGTCGCGGGTCGCATCCATCCGCGTCGTCATCGCCCAGACCACTTCCTTCCAGTCGCGAATATCGATGTCGTCATCCACCACGATGATGGTCTTGGTGTACATGAAC
>CAYRBE010000319.1:0-1965 GCA_964422345.1 uncultured Dechloromonas sp. | reverse complement strand
GCCGAGCAGCAACGCAAGCAGCGTAAAGCCCGGCAAAGGCAGGCGGCGCGCACCGACCAGCGCCAAACTGGCTAAGAGACCAAAAACACCCGCCCACCACTCCGTGTAAAAGGAGGGAATCGGGGTCGTATGCCACGGAAGCAGGTAAGGCACGCTGACAAGCAGCATAAGGCACAGCAGGCCCAGACGGGTTATCAGCAAGGGGGCAGATTATAGAAATGAAGCGTCTATTATCTCACGCCCTGAAAAGTCGGCGCAGCCTCTTCGGGCCGCTTCCGGCCTTATGGCCTCACTGTTGGCGAGATGAATGCCCCGTAGCGGGTACGGAATTCATGGCTTCAGCGCCGTCAGCAATCTGCTGCCTGCCAAGATACTGGACCAACTTCGCGACTGAGACTGCTACGGTGCACAGGCTAAAAAAGCAAAAAACCAGCTGCCGGATCATTTGATTTTCAAGATATACGAATAGTTACTGGTATTCATGGATTGGCTCCGATAAAACAGAGCTACAACGATGGTCTATACAAAATAAGGGACAAACCGAGGTCTGCCCCTTATTTTCATCTTTTCAAATTTCCAGCTTTTACTGATCAAGGACCGGTGCAAACAACTGAAGCTTCAACCGATGCACCTTTAGAACCCTGAATCGTGCAACCAGTAATGACACCAGGATTATTAAGACAAGTCGTTGTATTGGTTACGCCCGCCGATACGTTATAGGTGGACGTAGAAGTAGTATTTCCCGTCCCGTTGGCAAAAGTAACACCAGACATCAAGGTACTTAGTACTACCGCAGTACAGGTGGCGGCATTTGTACCATTCAATGTTTGTGCACCTACCTTACTAACTGCTTTAGCTGCGTAATTTATGGAAGAACCAGAACTCAAAGCACCAGCCACTCCTGCGGTTGCTGCAGCTCCCGCGTCTGTAGACAAATCAACAAACTTAGGCAACGCCGTCGCCGCCAAAATCCCCAAAATCACAATCACTACGACCAGTTCAATCAGCGTAAAACCTTTTTGCATCGTTTTCATGTTCCTGCTCCTAAATTAAAATCAGCATCCAGAAATCGTCAGCCCACTGATCGTCGCCGCCGAATTGGCGATGGCGGGTTGGGCATAGGTGAAAAAGCAGTTGGTGGCATCCGTCGCCCCCACTACTCCAAAAGTTGCCAGTGTGCCGGCTGAACTGTAGGTGTAACCCTCCGCCTCCAACTGGGCCTGCGTCGGGTTGAAAATCCCGGTCAGGCCGGTCATGGCCAGAATGCCGGCATTCCCGCCAAAGGCCGAAACCGCAGGGTAGCCGAACACCATGTAAATTAAACCACTTTCGGTGCACACTGTGCCGGTGGCACCGTTGCTGTTATTGGCCGTACCGCCGCCCACACAAGCGCTGGCATCATTTACCCCACCCCGCGAGAGGGTGGTGGCATGAACCAGCGCCGAAGCTGCGGAAACACTGCCCCGCGCCGCCTGCAGCTTGGCGATGCGGGCATCGCGCTGCAGGTTGATGAAGCGCGGCAAGGCCACAGCGGCGAGAATGCCTAAAATAATGACGACCACGATCAACTCAATCAGCGTGAAACCACGCTGGCGCTGTCGTCGTAAATTTATTGTTTGGCTGTTCATATCCACATTATCGGCATGTCTATTGGCTACTTTAGTCATAGTTCCTCGTCTACTCAAGCATTATCGGGGCTGATCGGCCTGTCGCTGCAGGCTGACCCCGGCAAAAACCCCTTTGTTTTCACCTTGCCGCGTGTTCCGGTTTAGCCTGAAAACAGCCGAATGGCCATCACGAAACCGGTACACCATCATTTTTTGTCTGCGGTCAAAGTACCAGACTGAAACCTCAGCTGGCACCTGATCCAGCGAACCAAGGTAAGCCCGTGGCGGTGACGGCAGCCAATCTACCGGATTTTCGCTGGCCGGTAGCGTCCCGCCAAAAGTTTCACGATGTGCAATT
>CAYRBE010000318.1:0-1972 GCA_964422345.1 uncultured Dechloromonas sp. | reverse complement strand
GGTGCAGCTAGTTCAGTTACATCCTCATTACCCCCCTCAGCAGCAGCAATTTGCGTGGCCAAACGCCTGACGCGATTGATGTGGTACCAGTCATGACCAGAACCCTCGCCGGCAAATTTGGCTTCGATGTGATGTGCGACTCGGTCGACAAGTGGGTTAATGGGATCCATTATTAAAACGGAATTTCAGGATCAAGGGCTGGATGTTTTGATGACGAGACCATTGGTGGGATATCGTCTTCCATGCTCCTGTTGCTGACACCAGTGCCGCTTAAAGCTTGCTCAAGTGCCTTTTCAACAGCATCAATACGTTCCTTGCAGACATTGAAGGCTGCAACCGACTCAGTCACGATGGTCAGAAGGTCATCGATATTCGGTTCTTGCTGATTACGTAGTGTCTCGGCGTGTTCTTGGAGGACCCCGTAGGCTTGCTTAAAGGTTTTTTCGGTCATCTTGTGTATCTCTAAGTTACTTGGGTGGCCACATGACCATCCCTAAATTCGATATCGAGGGTTTCCCCCGCTTTAATACCTGATTGAGAGGTGAGAGGCCTTCCATCGACATTGCGGACGATAGCAAAGCCACGACCGAGCGTCTTGTCTGGACCTTGGCCGGCAATTTCACGGAACAAGGCAGTGGATGTCGTCTTGGCATCGGTCAATGCGCGCCGAGCGTAGGTTGTAACGTCACGCAGTCCCAGTTCAATGTTCTTGTTAACACGCACCAGATCCAACTTGGTTCTGTCACACACGCCATCCAACCGGTTCGTAGAAATAGAGCGCGCGGTGTTCAGCGCATTGACGGCTTCGTTTTTGATTTCCGCCATTAATACTGGCACCTGTCGCTTGGCCTCACTGAGACCTTGATGGGCATCATGGCGTATCTCAGTGATTAGATGCCGCGAGGCTTGATTGGCATCGTGTAGGGTATTTGTCGCTGACAGGCGAAGCTCATTCACCAATTCGCTTGTCTGTTGACGGGCCGAGGCGAGATGGCGAGTTGCTCCAGATTGGATAGACGTAAACCGTTGTTCAGTTTTTCCCCGAACAGCATTGATTGCTCGGTTCGCCATCATTGTGAGTTGCTCGAAGTCGGATCTTGCTTCGGCTACCCTTTTGCGGATGACTTGCTCAATGCCGCCGATGACTTTGCTTGGTGTATCAAACCGCGTATGGGCTACTTCATCAAGAATAGTGCTATCACGCTCATGACCAATACCTGTTAGTACGGGAACCTTCAAGGTGCACAGGGTCTTTGCGAGCTCGTAGTCATTGAGCCAAGCCAAATCATTGACCGCGCCACCACCGCGAATGATAACCACCGCATCGGGAGGTGTACCTGCCCAACGCTCCATCGCGGCCAATAAAACTTGGCGGATTTCCTGTGGTGCCCCCTCCCCTTGGAATCGGCTGTGCGCATACACAAAACGACAAATGCCAAAACGTTCCAAGCGCTGGGCTTCAGCCTGAAAGTCACCCAGCCCTGCAGCACCTTGTGGCGCAATCACCAGAATCGCGTTGTAGTCCCAGGGAATTGGCAGTCGCTTATTAGCGTCAATCACCCCATCCTGTTTCAGACGCGTTCGAATCTCGCGCTTACGGGCCTCAAGATCACCCAGAGTGTATTCAGGATCAATTGCATCAATCTCGATACCAAAGCCGTATTGGGCTTTGAATACCGGTTTGGCGCGAACCAGTAGTTTGATACCCGGCGCGATACTGGCGCCTGTCGCTCGCTCAAACTCGGGCAGTATCTTGCTTGCTGTACTAGCCCATATGCTAGCCCGGGCTGTCGCGAGAACAGAGCCTTCCGAATTTCGTTCGGAGAGTTCGAGATAAACATGTTTATTCTTGGTACGTGCTTCTACGACTTCCACAAGGGTCCAATCGCCAGAGCTGAACGCTTGTGCAACTACTTGTGTTACCCCCGCCAGCAATTGGGAAAGGCTGATGCCCTTCTTGGTCGTTGCCAGT
>CAYRBE010000317.1:0-1979 GCA_964422345.1 uncultured Dechloromonas sp. | reverse complement strand
CAATAACACGTGTAACAGGGGAAGCAACATGCAAGTGCGGGAAATCATTCGCCTCAAGGGCACGACGCTATTTACGGCGACGCCAACCGAGTTGCTGACCGAGGCGATTACAGCCATGGCGGAGCAGGATGTCGGCTCGCTGGTGGTCATGGGCGGCGGCAAAATGGTTGGCATGCTCACTTTTCGTGAAGTGCTGCAGGCCGTGAATTCACGCAAGGGCAAGCTCGATGGCCTGACGGTCGGCGAAGTCATGGTGAAGGACCCGGTGACGGTTGAGCCGGCGATGCCGGTCGACGAGCTCCGTCGGCTGATGATCGAAAAGCACTCGCGTTACCTGCCGGTGATGGATGGCACGGTATTGCAGGGGGTAATTTCCTTCCTGGACGTTGCCAAGGCAGTGCTCGAAGAGCAGAGCTTCGAGAACAAGATGCTGAAGAATTACATCCGCAACTGGCCAGATGGCGAGCAGCCACAGGTTTG
Organism: uncultured Dechloromonas sp.; assembly: GCA_964422345.1. Classification (GTDB taxonomy): domain Bacteria; phylum Pseudomonadota; class Gammaproteobacteria; order Burkholderiales; family Rhodocyclaceae; genus Azonexus. The sequence goes on along the minus strand of CAYRBE010000317.1, from coordinate 1,499 downwards.
AGCGGGATGCAGTGAAAAGGGGTGTCGATAACAACAAGGCCGCACCCCAGGTAATACAAATAGACGTTAATTCAAATCCTTAGGAGGACAGATGGACAAGATTTGGCTGAAGAGCTACATGGAAGGCGTTCCTGCAGAGATCGACCTCAATACCTACTCGTCGCTAGCCGACCTGTTTGAGCAGGGCATCGCTAAATATCGCGACAACGTGGCCTATGTCAGCATGGGCATCGAGCTTACCTATGCCGATGTCGATCGCCTGTCGCGTGATTTTGCGGCCTGGCTGCAATCGGTGGTCAAGCTGCCGAAGGGCGCGCGCGTTGCCCTGATGATGCCCAATACCCTGCAGTACCCGGTGTGCATGTTCGGCGTGCTTCGCGCCGGCTATGTTGTGGTCAACGTCAACCCGCTTTACACACCGCGCGAACTGGAACACCAGCTCAAGGACTCCGGCGCCGACGTGATCGTCATCATGGAGAACTTCGCCGCCACGCTCGAAGAGGTGCTGGCCAGGACACCGGTGAAGCACGTGGTGCTGACCAAGATGGGCGACATGCTGGGTGGCGTAAAGGGCGGCATCGTCAACTTCGTCGTCAAGTACGTGAAAAAGCTGGTGCCGCATTACAGCCTGCCCAAGGCGGTGTCGCTCAATGCCGTGCTCTCCAAAGGAGCCGGTGCGGAATTCAAGAAAGTTGCAATAACCCAGGAGGACCTCGCCTTCCTGCAATACACCGGTGGAACTACCGGTGTTTCCAAAGGCGCCATGCTGACCCATCGCAATATCGTCGGCAACGTGCTGCAGGCCTATGCCTGGATCAAGCCGGCGATCGCGGAGGGGAAGGAGTGCATCATCACTGCGCTGCCCCTGTATCACATCTTTGCACTCACTGCGAACTGCTTCACCTTCTTCCAGATCGGCGCCAAAAACGTTCTGATCGCCAACCCGCGCGACATTCCGGGCTTTGTGGCGGAAATGGGCAAGCACAAGTTCTCGGTGCTGACCGGGGTGAATACCCTGTTCAACGCGCTGCTCAATAACGAGGCTTTCTGTGAGCTTGATTTTTCCACGCTGAAAGTAACCCTCGGCGGCGGCATGGCCGTGCAGAAGGCCGTTGCAGACAGGTGGATGAAGGTTACCGGAAAGCCGTTGGTGGAAGCCTACGGCCTGACCGAGACCTCGCCGGCCGCGACCATCAATCCGCTCAACATCAAAGCCTACAACGGTTCAATCGGTCTGCCGATTTCCTCGACGGAAGTGGAGATTCGCGACGACAACGGACAGGCGGTGGCTCATGGCCAGCCGGGCGAGCTTTGCGTGCGCGGTCCGCAGGTGATGAAGGGGTATTACAACCGACCGGACGAAACTGCCAACGTGATGATGGCTGACGGCTTCCTGCGTACCGGCGACGTGGCGGTGATGGACGACAACGGTTTCTTCCGCATTGTCGACCGCAAGAAGGACATGATCCTGGTCTCCGGCTTCAACGTCTATCCGAACG
>CAYRBE010000316.1:0-2007 GCA_964422345.1 uncultured Dechloromonas sp. | reverse complement strand
TGCGCGAGGGTAGTTTGACGACCGCGATGCGGGCCAGTATGTCGGTGCCCGGTTTACTTTCTCCGGTGGCTTACGAAGGCAGAAAATTGGTCGATGGGGGTCTCGTTGATAACGTGCCGATCGGCGAAGTCCGTGAGCGTTGCAACGCCGATGTGGTGATTGCGATCAATGTCGGCTCGCCGATGTTGAAAAGTGAAGAGGTGGGTTCTCTGCTGAGCGTTTCGGCGCAAATGGTCAATTTGCTGACTGAGCAGAACGTCACCCGTTCGCTGGCCACTTTGAAACCGGGCGATATTTATATTCGTCCTGAGTTGGGTAATATTACTGCCGGTGATTTTGCTCGTAATGCCGAAACGGCGGATCTTGGCAAAGCAGCTGCATCTGCGGTGCGCGACCAGTTCAAAAAACTCACCGTCAGCCCGCAGCAATATGCAGATTGGCGCACCGGGATTGATCGCGGGACTCGGGTGGCTAAGACAATCGATGAAATTGAGGTGGTCGGCTTAAACCGGGTAAATCCGGCGATGATTCAGCGCCAATTGACTGTGCGTCCGGGTGACCCAATTAACGTTGCCAAAATCGAGGATGATGTCCTGCGAATGAATGGCGATGGCATGTATCAGAGTGTTGATTACAAGCTTTTGAATGAGCGTGAGAAGAATATTCTCCGTATTCTTCCGGTGGAAAAATACTGGGGTCCGGATTACATGCGCTTAGCGATGAATCTGGAGGCTGATTCAAGTCAGGGTTCAGGCTTCTCAATACGTGGGGCGTATCACAAAACCTTGATTAACAGTTATGGGGCTGAAGCGCTGATTGGGCTTCAGTTGGGTACGACTTCACGGGTCGAGGCGAATTTTTACCAGCCGCTTGATCCGGCTCGACATTTCTTTGTTGAAGCGCAGGCGAGTTATTTGCGTGGTCCGCAAAACGTATATTTTGATGACAAGCGGGTAGCTCAATATGCGCGTTCCGAAGGTGAGATTAAGCTCGGGGTGGGGGCCAACTTGGGTCTGGTTGGGCAGGCGGGGATAGACTGGGTAGAGAGAAAGACCAGTCTTGATCTTGATATCGGGTCGCCGAACTTGCCAAATGCTGATGTCAGGGATAGAGGGGTGGAGGCCAGACTGGTGCTTGATCAGTTGAATCGCCTCTATTTTCCAACGCGCGGTTGGGCGATGGGGCTAAAATATTTTGACTCTGCAGAGGCTAACTACTCGCGTCTTGATCTCACTGCGGCAGGTGCCTTTTCCTTAGGGAAAACTGTGATTAATGGGCGGTTCGCTCACTCCAGTTCGCCGACTGGAGCTTTGCCGTTTTATAACTCCGCATCGCTGGGTGGTGTGCTTCATATGAGCGCATTCGCCAAAGGCCAGTTGGTTGGCGATAACATGACTTATGCTAGCTTGAGGGCTGAGCAGGTTTTGGGTGAGCTGGGCCTGGGCATGCGGGGTGACTTGCGGTTTGGTTTGGCAATTGAGGGGGCGCATTTCGGTAAGATGTACACTGAGACCACATTGCAGGGGCGGCAAGTTATTCCCTCAGTGGGGGCTTATTTTGCCAGCGAAACACCGATTGGACCGGCTTATTTTGGATTCGGCTACTCCCCTGCCGGTTACAGCAATTTGTACTTCAATATTGGCATTCCTTAACCCAGCCTTTGCCTTTTGTTTGAACCTGGATGTATTTAATCAAGGAGTGCCTGATGAAATCACGCTTTATGCTTTTTCTTGCCGCAGGTTTTTTGTGGGTAGGTTTGGCGTTTTCCCAGATCAATATCAATACGGCAAGTGTGGATGAACTCGATGGTTTGAAGGGAATAGGCCCAAGCAAGGCTAAGGCGATTGTTGATTTCCGGCAGAAAAACGGCCCGTTTAAATCGGTGGATGACTTGCAGAATGTGCCGGGTATCGGGCCTGCAACCTTGAAAGACTTGCGTGCAGATGTCACTGTGAAAGGTGGTACGCACGCTGCTGGTCCCGCCAAAGCGGTAACAGCGCCGGTGGC
>CAYRBE010000315.1:0-2007 GCA_964422345.1 uncultured Dechloromonas sp. | reverse complement strand
TGGGGACTTCAACCGATTTCAAGATGATCTACCCGCGGACGGAATATCACTGCTCACGTTGTGGTGGTCATCAGGGCCATGTTTTCGATGATGGCCCGAAGCCAACCGGTAAGCGTTATTGCAACAACGGGGTTGCGCTCGCTTTTGTTCCGAAGGACATGGCTTTGCCGGAGTTGCGGAAATGAAAAATGCCATTTTTATCGTGTGCACCGTAGCATTCGGCTTGATCGCCCCGCCGGTGCTGGCTCAAACCCCAAAAACTGCCACTGCGATTTTTGCCGGCGGTTGTTTCTGGTGCATAGAGAAAGATTTTGAGAAGTTGCCCGGTGTGCTTGATGCTGAATCCGGCTATACCGCCGGGCGCACCAAGAATCCGACTTATGAAGCAGTGAGTGCGGGTCAAACCGGCCATACCGAGGCGGTGCGGGTGATTTACGATCCGGCCAAGGTCAGCTATCCGCAACTGGTTGAGTATTTCTGGCGGCACATTGATCCGACGGTGAAAGATCGTCAGTTTTGCGATGCGGGTACGCAGTATCGCAGCGGGATTTACTGGCAGAACGAAGACGAGCGCAAAGTCGCTGAGGCCAGCCGTGAGGCGCTGCTGAAAAGCCGCCGTTTTCCGGTGATTTACACCGAACTGGCCGCGGCCAGCGAGTTCTGGCGGGCTGAGGAATATCATCAGGATTACTACAAGAAAAATCCGGTGCGCTATAACTACTACCGGGCTTCTTGCGGGCGGGATGCACGGGTGGCTGAGGTTTGGGGCGAAAAGAAGTAATTGGCCGGGCGGCCAGACAGGGTTTGATTGATGCAACTTCGTAAATTGCCTTTGGTGCTGTTGTTGGGCGTGCTGCTCGCGGTCTTCCTGTATTTTGATCTGGGTGCCTACCTCAATCTTCAGGCAATCAAGTCGCAACAGGCAGCGATTGCCGATTTCAATGCCCGCCAGCCTTGGCTCAGTGTCAGCATTTATTTTCTGGTTTATGTTTTGGTCACTGCGGCGTCGTTTCCCGGCGCAGCGCTGCTGACCTTGCTCGGCGGGGCGATTTACGGGGTGTTTTGGGGAACGATCATTGTTTCCTTCGCCTCAACAATCGGTGCCACGCTGGCCTTCCTGATCTCGCGCTTCTTGTTGCGCGATTGGGTGGCGCAGCGTTTCGGTCAGCGTCTGGCAACGATCAATCAAGGCGTGCAGCGTGAAGGTGGTTTCTACCTGTTTACCCTGCGGCTGGTGCCGGTCTTCCCCTTCTTTTTGATCAATCTCCTGCTCGGCTTGACCACCATGAAGGCGCGAACCTTCTACTGGGTCAGTCAGCTCGGCATGCTGGCCGGGACGGTGGTTTATGTGAATGCCGGGACGCAACTGGGCAAGCTGGAGTCGCTCTCTGGCATCTTGTCGCCGGGGCTGCTTGGGTCGTTTGTCTTGCTCGGGATTTTTCCGCTGATCGCCCGCAAGCTGGTCGATATCGTCAAGGCGAACAAGGTCTATGCCGGCTGGCACAAACCGGATTATTTTGACCGCAATATTGTGGTCATCGGGGGCGGGAGTGCCGGTTTGGTTACCGCTTACATTGCGGCGGCAGTAAAAGCCAAGGTGACGCTGGTCGAGAAGCACAAGCTGGGTGGCGATTGCCTGAATACCGGCTGCGTGCCGTCCAAGGCGCTGATTCGCTCGGCCAAGCTGTTGTCGCACATGGCGCGCAGCAAAGAGTTCGGGATCAATACCGCGCAGGCCAATTTTGATTTTGCCGAGGTGATGGCGCGGGTGCATTCGGTGATCAAGACCATAGAGCCGCACGACTCAACCGAGCGTTACACCGGCTTGGGGGTTGATGTCGTGCAGGGGAGCGCGAAAATCGTCTCGCCCTGGGAAGTCGATATTACTGGTGAGGATGGTCGCGTTCAGCGCCTGACGACGCGCAGCATTGTTATTGCGACCGGGGCCAAGCCCTTTGTGCCGCCGATTCCGGGGCTGGCTGAGGTCGGCTATCTGACTTCGGATAA
>CAYRBE010000314.1:0-2070 GCA_964422345.1 uncultured Dechloromonas sp. | reverse complement strand
ACGCATTTCTCGCTTCGAAGAATTGCATAGCCAGGAATATCAGAAGCGTAACGAAACTCAGGAAATCTTCATTCCAGTTGGTGAGCGCCTGGGCGGCAAGGTCATCGAATTCAACGGCGTCACCAAATCGTTTGGCGACAAACTGTTGATGGACAATGTGACCTTCAACATCCCAGCCGGCGCAATCGTCGGCATCATCGGCCCGAACGGTGCCGGCAAATCGACACTGTTCAAAATGATTACCGGCCAGCAACAGCCCGATTCGGGTACCGTTGATATCGGGCCAACCGTCAAAATGGCTTATGTCGACCAGTCACGCGACTGCCTAGACGGCAACAAAACGGTATTCGAGGAACTGGCTCAAGGCAGCGACCTTCTGCAAATCGGCAAATTCGAAATGCCATCGCGCGCCTACATTGGCCGCTTCAACTTTAAGGGCGCCGATCAAGGCAAGCAGGTGGGCAATCTTTCTGGCGGTGAGCGTGGCCGCCTGCATCTGGCCAAAACGCTCATGGCCGGCGGCAATGTTCTGCTGCTGGACGAACCATCCAACGACCTTGACGTCGAAACCCTGCGGGCGCTAGAAGATGCGCTACTGGAATTTGCCGGCTGCGCGATGGTCATCTCCCACGACCGTTGGTTCCTTGACCGTATCTGCACCCACATTCTGGCTGCCGAAGGTGATTCACAGTGGAACTTCTTCACCGGCAACTATCAGGAATACGAGGAAGACAAGCGCAAACGTCTGGGTGAGGAAGGCGCCAAACCAAAGCGGATTCGCTACAAGCCAATTACCCGCTGATTTTTCGCTTTTTTCGCGGTACACCGTAGCACTGGCGTTTGTTGGCTGGAAAGAGCAAGCAAGCGCCAGAAAACTTTTATGCTGATCTTCCGGCATAGAGATCGGAGTCTACGGTAGAATGCTCGCCGCTTGCCCAAGTGGCGAAATTGGTAGACGCACCAGATTTAGGTTCTGGCGCCGAAAGGTGTGGGGGTTCGAGTCCCTTCTTGGGCACCAAGTATTGCGAGACAAGGCTTTCCAAAAGGAAAGCCTTTTTCGTTTATAAGCCCCGAATAATCTGTGGGGCACTCACGGAACGCTGCTGTAAAGACGAAATGAATCCTGATCAATACTGCCAAGAGAAGTGCGCCACCGGCGGCTCATCCTCGTACTACAGTTTTCTGTTCCTACCCGTCGAGCGCCGGCGCGCGATTATGGCGCTCTACGCCTTTTGTCGCGAAGTGGGTGATGTGGTCGATTTATGCCATGACATTTCAATCGCCTCAACCAAGCTAAGCTGGTGGCGACAGGAGATTGAACGCGTTGCCAGCGGCCAGCCAACGCATCCGGTCGGATTGGCACTACAAAATGCCAGCAAGCAGTTCAATTTACCCAAAGAACAACTGCTTGAAATCATCGATGGCACAGAGATGGACCTTCAGCAATCGCGCTACCTTGATTTCAAGGGCTTGTCGCTCTACTGCTACCGGAAATCCAGTGTAGTCGGCCTGCTTTCCGCAGAAATTTTTGGCTTTCAGGATAGGCAGACTCAGAAATACGCCCACGACCTTGGGATGGCTCTTCAGCTCACCCAGATCATTCGGGACATTGGCGAAGATGCACGCCGCGGGCGAATCTATATTCCGATGGATGAACTCAAGCAGTTCAACGTCCCGGCGGCTGACATTCTGAATGCCAAGTATTCCGATAATTTCACTGCACTAATGAAATTTCAGACAGAACGTGCCGAGAAATACTTTGCGCAGGCGCTCGCCCAGCTCCCCGCTATCGACCGCAAAAACCAGCGTCCCGGCCTGATCATGGCGGCGACTTACCGAACATTGCTCGACGAAATCAAACACGACAATTTCCAGATACTGCACCAGCGCATCGCACTGACGCCGGTACGCAACATCTGGATCGCCTGCAAAACGTGGATGTTTGCCTGATCCACTAATCGACTGCTGCGGTGCACCGGCGATTTAAGGCAAAAACCAAATTCAACTTTCCGCTGATTAATTGCAGTTGCCCCCCAGCCTTACCCAGCCGGGTATAAACCCCAATAGTTC
>CAYRBE010000313.1:0-2093 GCA_964422345.1 uncultured Dechloromonas sp. | reverse complement strand
CCCATTTTTAGCAGCGGTCAGAAGTAGAGTTGGTTAAAAGTGCTGACTTCTGTTTCGGGGTCATGCCGCCGAGCGCCATGTTGGGTCATTCGTGATTGTAGGTCCACCTGTTGCAGGTTAAACGTCCGGATTCGGCGTTAATTCCATAAAACCCATTGTTCAGGTTTTACCTTCAAGGTGCCGTGTCAACTTTGCGCTACTCCGCAAGCGTTTGATTTCATCATTCACAGCGGCAGTCAGTTTTTGCTTGGCAAGGTAGGTCTTGATCACCGGCGATGCACTCTTCCATGTCAAGGGTGCAGCCTCAAACCCCTGAATCTCGTAGACAAGCAGACCACTGTCGCGGCGAACCGGCAGGACATCGCCAGTCTTCATGGCGAGCAATTGATCGGCGACATCGACCGGAAAATCCTCAGCCGGACGCACCAGCGATTGATCATAGAAACGCCCGGGTTGCCGCCCCAGCCAGCCAATGACATCAACCAGCGCTTCCTTTCGCTTCAGGCGATCCAGAATTTCATCGGGCTTTGGTGCATCGTTCTTTTGCTCAGCAGGAATAGTGATTTCCCGCAAACGATACAGGCGTCTCTGAGCAAACAAGGAAGGATGTTCCTGATAGTAAGCGGCCACGGCGGCATCTTCAGGCGGAGGCAATTTGGCGGCAAGCTCATCGACATAGGCGGCAACCATGATTTCTATCCGCATATCTTCAAGTTTGATCATCACCTCCTGCCGTCTATCCAGCTTGAGTTGCTGTGCCTGCTGAAAGATCAGTTGGCGATCAATCAGTCTGCCAAGGAGAGCCTCACGTTCTTTTTCCGACGGGTTATTCTGGCGCGACTTGGTGAGCGCCAGATTGAGCTGATGCACCGTAACCTCATCGGCATTGACGGTTGCCAATACCTGACTCGGTTCCACAGCGCCCCGGCCACAAGCACCGAGAAACAAGACCAGTGTCAGGACAACTCCAAGAAGATTGCAGGGTTGCGCCTTCATCATGCTGTCACTTGGCGTTTGCGACGTAGGCGAGCAGCAAATCCGACACACATCAAACCGGATGCAAACAGGGCAATATCCGAGGCTTCAGGCACCGCTGCGACAAAATTCACACCAACGACCATATCGTTGTAATCGGGCCTTCCGGAATAGGGATCGTTATAAGCGATGAAATAATCATAGGTCACGCCATTAATCGTTCCGCCCGAAAGGATGATGAACGAAGTGGTATTACTTGCGGTAAACGTTTGGCCATTTATGGCAGTCCCCGAATAACTTGTCGGATAAACCGTACTAAATCCGAAATCCAGAGTCCCAGCAGTGGTCGTTGTCGTGTAGCTCGTGCCGACGGTTGTTGAGGCCAAACTGAAGTATTTCGCATTCTGGTTGAGGAATGTTGAATACGAACTAGTTGATGTGCCTGCTCCGTTGGTAAATCCCGCTTCAGAACCCAGATAGGTATAGCTCACGGTTCCGTCCACAGTTGCTGTGAGGGTACCAAAAGTGCCTGATTGAGTTCCGCTAAAGCCGGAAATAGAATTCAATCCACTAGTCACGACCGTCCCACTGATATCAGTGATAACAAGCCCATCAACGGCGTGGACTAATGGAGCGCACAGGCTCAATAAAAAACCAAAAACAAATTTACGCATGTCGCTCTCCTCGATGACCGAAGCGACACTTGAGAAACTGGCCCCAACAATTCAAGCATCACTTATAAAGTAATGATTGAACTGTAAGGCGGAAATAAGCTTAAGTGTGTCCAAACTGCAAACTTCTATAACCCTATCAGGACCACGAATACGACCTAGATTCCGCAACATTTCACACTTCTGCCACAGCCTAGGGATGTGCATTGTGTTTAATGCGTCATCCCCAACCATAGGAGGCTGTAGCAATGAAAGCGATGATTCTTGCCGCAGGGCGCGGCACCCGTGTCCGGCCACTGACCGATACGCTACCCAAGCCGATGATCCCCATCATCCATAAACCGGTGATGGAAATGCTGGTCGATCATCTGCGCTGCCACGGTTTTACGGAAATCATGGTGAACACCAGCTATCTGGCCCCCCAGATCGAAGGCTACTTCCGTGACG
>CAYRBE010000312.1:0-2101 GCA_964422345.1 uncultured Dechloromonas sp. | reverse complement strand
CACAGCAAGACGGCCAGCAAAGCTGGCGCGTCGCTGTGGATTCCTGCGGGGCGCGCTGCACCGGCTAAAACAGGCAAAAACTAAAAATCATCGGTTCGGCAACGGTAAGCGGAGCATTGAGGGGCGGCTTGCTGCGATAACCGGCCAGTGGCTATGCCGATATCAGGATTGATTTCCCGTCGTTATATTGGCTGAAATATTTTCAGAGACTCCAGATGATCCATTTTCTGATGCAACATTTAAATCCAGTTCTTTACGAATCTTTGTCATATTTTCATCGTCTAGGTCAAAATATTTTTCAGCAGCCGCACTTTTAGCCGCCTCAAGAGCTGCAGCGACTCGCAGGCGTTCCGCATTAGCCTCTTCCTCCGCTTTGCGACGAACCGCCTCTGCCTCGATTGCCACGCGTCGCATGGCTTTATATTTTGCTTGCAACCGCATAGAGCTGAGGATGGTCTCGCCAGCAAGCAATACAAGGAGTAGTAAAAAGACAGTAATGAGCGCCTTATTGAATGGATAAAAAATTAAAGATCCTATTGCCCAGACCCCAATTACCAACCTGAATAACGATGCCTTCAAAAAGGCACTTCGCTCTTCTGCTGAATTTGGGATGTCCAAAAAACTGTTCTTTTCATTACCCATGAGCAGGCATTACCCGATACTTAAAATTCACATTCTTTAACAACAAGAACAAAAAAATCGGCGTTGTGAACGCCGCACCTTACGGACATCCAGAAATGTCTTTTGGAAACTGTTCGGTTCAAATTGCCCCATGCTAAAACAAATGATTGAAAGCGCAAATCCCTTGCAAATAAAGGCAGGGAGAGGATAAAAATTCAAAGTTACGCCATACGAGAAACCATAGCAACAGCGAAAAATAGTCAAGAATGTGCGGGTGGATGTCGTTATTTCTTCACTTGTAGCAAGGTGTTGGTTTCGTTTAGAAAGCTGAAATCCCTGTCATGGCCCGGCCGAGAATCAGCGCATGGACGTCATGCGTGCCTTCGTAGGTATTGACCACCTCGAGATTGACGAGATGGCGGATGACGCCGAATTCATCCGAAATGCCATTGCCGCCGAGCATATCGCGGGCGTTGCGAGCAACGTCGAGCGCCTTGCCGCAGGAATTACGCTTCATCATCGAGATCAGTTCTGGTGTCGCGCTGCCGTCGTCCATCATCCGGCCCAGACGCAGGGCGCTCTGGATGCCGAGGCTGATTTCGGTTTGCATATCGACCAGCTTTTTCTGGATCAGCTGGTTCGAGGCCAGCGGGCGGTCGAACTGCTTGCGGTCCAAGGTGTATTGCCGCGCCGTGTGCCAGCAGGCTTCGGCGGCGCCCAGCGCGCCCCAGGAAATGCCGTAGCGGGCGGAGTTTAGGCAAGTGAACGGGCCTTTGAGTCCGCTTGCCTTGGGCAACAGGTTTTCAGTTGGGACAAAAACCTCGTCCATGACGATTTCGCCGGTAATCGAGGCGCGCATCCCGACTTTGCCGTGCATCACCGGCGCGCTCAGACCAGCCATGCCTTTTTCCAGAATGAAGCCGCGTAACGCGCCTTCGTCATCCTTGGCCCAGACAATAAAAATGTCGGCAATGGGTGAGTTGGTGATCCAGGTTTTGCAGCCGGATATTTTCCAGCCACCGGGCACGCTGCGGGCGCGGGTGGTGGCGCTCGCAGGGTCGGAGCCGGAATTCGGCTCGGTCAGGCCAAAGCAGCCGATCAGTTCGCCCTTGCCGAGTTTGGGCAGGTATTTCTGCTTTTGCTCTTCGCTGCCGAATTCGTAAATCGGCACCATGGTCAGTGAAGATTGGACGCTGAGCAGCGTGCGGTAGGCGGAATCAACGTATTCGACTTCGCGGGCAATCAGGCCGTAGGAGACGTAATTGAGGCCAGCGCCACCGTATTGCGGCGGCAGGGTGGCACCGAGCAGGCCCATCTCGCCCATCTCGCGGTAGATCGCCGGGTCAGTGGTTTCGTTACGGAAGGCGTCGCGGATGCGTGGCTGCAATGCTTTTTGGGCAAAGTCGCGGGCGGCATTGCGGACCTGACGCTCGTCGGCGGCCAACTGGCTGTCGAGCAGGAAAGGGTCTTCCCAGTTGAA
>CAYRBE010000311.1:1345-2111 GCA_964422345.1 uncultured Dechloromonas sp. | reverse complement strand
TCAGCGCAGCAATTTCCGCCCGCCTCTCATTGACCGGCAGATCGGCCTGAAACTCCGGTTTGGGCAGCGCGGCCTGGCGCTTTACCAACCCGGCGCGGGATTTTTCGAGCAGCGCGGCAAACTCGGCCTGCAATTTTTCGCGCTTTTCGCCCGTCGACCGTAACAGATTGCCCTGCATGCCGCGCAGGCGGCCGTAATCCGCCGACAGGCAAAGTAGCCGTTCCATGCCGTCCTGCGGCGTGCGTTTTTGTTCTTTGTGCTGTGCCATCGTCCAGATCAACCTGCCATCTGCTGTGCAGCGACCAGTGATCTTTTTCCTGCAAATGTTAATCGGCGAATTTTGCAGGAAATTGTCGGCTTAATCCACGCGTGACATAAAAGAAATGCCTTTGGCTGGGCGCCAGATTTCGCGCTGGATATATACTGCCTGCATACTCTGGCAAACCATCCCTGAAATTTATCTCTAGATATGGCAATTTTCCGCTGTAACAAATGTGCTCACCTTGAAGAAAGGCCTGATGGCCAGCTTGGTGAAACCATCGCCTGTCCCAAGTGCGGCAACATGGCGCCGGTCTACGGAACCCAATTTTTCGTTGCCAAATTGCTCGACAAATATTTCGCGGGGCAACGTGAAATTTCCCGGCTCAAGGCACTGATAGCCGGTGTTGCCGAGGAGGTGCCCGTGGCGGCAAATACGTCCTCGACACTGAACGAGATTGACTTTTTCAATACCGACACCTTGGCCTCAGATGCCCAGCACGGGCCG
>CAYRBE010000311.1:0-1335 GCA_964422345.1 uncultured Dechloromonas sp. | reverse complement strand
TCTATGACTGGTTTAAGCGCAAACAGATCACGGTTCAGGCCAATATGCGCGGTGTTGTTACCACCGGATTTTTCGACGAAGTGGCAGTCAATATGGGCAGCAATCTGGAGCTGCTGAGCGAGGTTATCGAGCGCATCCGCTGGGCACAGCAAAAGGAGTATTCGAGTACGACAATCTCGCTAGATAAAAAATCAGCGGAGGATGCGCAGGCAATCTCGACGTTTTGCCAGCAGTTGTACGATTTTTCGTTCGTCGCCAAATGCATCCACAATCGCCAGAAAAACAATCTGCTTCTTGTTTTGCAAACAGCACCGACAATTCGCGATTTTTTTAACGGCGAATGGCTGGAATGGTATGCGCTGATGACCTGCCTGCAATATGCCAAGGAGCGCAAGAAACGCTTCTCTTGTGCGCGAAATCTCAAGATATTGCTGTAAAATGATGAAAGTTACGAACTGGATGTATTCATGCTGGTCGATGGCAATACGGCAATATGCATTGAATGCAAAACCGGCGAGTTCCGCCAGAATATCGACAAATACCTGACTTTGCGCAAGCGACTCGGGCTGAGCGGGAAAAACTTTGTAATGTGCGTAACCGGCCTTGGCGAGGAACACGCCAAAGGGCTAACCGCCATGTATGACCTGGCTTTTGTCAGCGAACGAGAATTGGCGGCTCATCTGGCCCGCCTGTTTTAGGCCAGCCTTGGCTGCCGCGAATTAACTCAGCCGCCCGGTTTTCTTGCCGTAGGTCTTGAAAACCGCCTTGGCATCGCGGCCGGCGCGTTCGAGGGTGCAGATTTTCGGGTCGTCATCGTGGCTGCTGAAGAACTCATTCTCCTGCGCGCGCATCACCATGCCAATCGCCTGTTCGTCATTGACGCCGTAACGTTCGGTGATTTGCGTGGTGACTTCGTCGAGGTGTTCCTCGTAGGTAAAGTGCGCGGCCATAAAGTGCAATCCTGTTAGCTGGCAGCCTTTTGGTTGGCCAGCGCTTTGTCGGTGATTTCGCGATAAAGCGAAGCTACTTTACTGGCCAGTTCTTTGTATTCCGGGTGGCGGGCAATCATCGGCATGACTTGCGTTGAATCGGCAAAGACATCCTGCAAAAAGGACATGTCGAACTCATCCAGACATTCACCCTTATCCACTTTTTCCTTGAGTGCGAGGGCGCGTGGCAGGCGCTGGGTCTCAAAACGCTCCATCAAAGCGGCCATTACGCCTTTTTCCTGTTCCGGTGTCGTCATGAGAATCTCCTCGAAATATGAATATTGGTAAGTCTGAGCAAAGAAGTTTATCACCTGCGGACGAATCGCTTGTTACCAGAACCCTTCAG
>CAYRBE010000310.1:0-2112 GCA_964422345.1 uncultured Dechloromonas sp. | reverse complement strand
GGCGTGCTGATTGTTGGCTCGCCAGGCAAAGTAGTGCGCGAGCTGAGCGATGAAGAAATCGCAAAGCTGCAAAAATCAGCCGCCCACTATGTCGACAATGCGCGTCGCTATAAAGACGACCTGCAGGCGATGTAAACGAAAAACGGGGCCGAAGCCCCGTCTGTAAGCCGGAAAGCGCTTATACCCCGCTAGAGAGATTCGATAGCGTGGTATTTGAACGCATAACTTCCATCACCTTCTGAATACCGATACGCCCCTTGGTATTGATAATCAGCGGTGCGCGCAAATTTGCACCCAACTCAGGCTTGCCGCCCTCTTCCTTTTTAAACAGAACCTGCATCACGACGACATCTTCAGGTGCAGGTGTTTGCAGAAGCGCGACTTCAGCATCGGTCAGTGAAAGTTCATAGCTGAAACCCAAGACCGTTGGATCAACGATCTGAAAAGCCAAAAGCGGATTCTGCAGTGATTGCAGAGTGTAGCTAGTTGGGCTGCCCTCGGCATTTTCATGGACCAACATGAACTGAGTGGATTCTTCAAAACCAACCAAACCATTCGGGAAGTCGAGCACCTTTTCCGGGCTGACATCAACAGAACCAAACAAATGTGTATCTACTTTCATGGTTTCCTCCGCAGAATAATTATTACGACAGATACATCCTACACCACTTAATCGCAGTTGTATTTTCCGGCTGGATTGAGCATAGTTCACCCCCTTTTTTGCTGCACTGCCGCAACCATGCTCGCACCTATTGAACATCGTATTGCCCTCGAACTTGGCGCCCGTCCGGCACAGGTCATTGCCGCTATCGAATTGCTTGATGAAGGCGCTACCGTGCCGTTCATTTCACGTTACCGCAAAGAGGTGACCGGCGGGCTCGATGACACCCAGTTGCGTAATCTTGAGGAGCGCCTGGGCTATCTGCGCGAACTCGAAGAGCGCCGCGTCGCTATCGTGGCGAGCATTGATGAACAGGGAAAGATGACCCCGGAGCTCCGCGCCGAGATCGGCAACGCCGAAACCAAGCAGCGGCTGGAAGACCTTTACCTGCCCTACAAACAAAAGCGCCGGACCAAGGCGCAGATTGCCCGCGAGGCCGGCATTGAGCCACTCGCCAGCGCGTTGCTGGAAAATCCAGAACTGACCCCGGAAGCCGAAGCCGAAAAATTCATCAACGCAGATGCAGGCTTTGCCGATGCCAAGGCCGTGCTCGACGGCGCACGCCAGATCCTGATGGAACGCTTTGCCGAGGATGCCGAACTACTCGGCCAGCTCCGCCAGTACTTGCAAGAGCACGGCATGCTGCGCTCGGCCGTGATTGAGGGCAAGGAAACCGAAGGGGCAAAATTCCGCGACTGGTTCGACTTTGCCGAGGCAATTACCGCCATTCCCTCGCACCGCGCCCTTGCCCTCCTCCGTGGCCGTAACGAAGGCATGCTTACGGTCTCGTTAGTGCTTGATTCAGAGCTTGACGAAGAAACCATCAAACCGGGCTCCAACCCCTGCGAGCAGCGCATTGCGGTGCGTTTTGGCATCAAGAATCAAAATCGCCCGGCCGACAAATGGCTGACCGATACCGTGCGCTGGACATGGAAAGTCAAGATTTACACCCATCTCGAACTTGAGTTGATGAACGTATTGCGCGAGCGGGCCGAAGAAGAAGCCATCCGCGTCTTTGGCCGCAACCTGAAAGACCTGCTCCTCGCCGCACCGGCTGGACAGCATGTGACGATGGGTGTCGACCCCGGCATTCGTACCGGCTGCAAGCTGGCGATCGTTGATGCCACCGGAAAAATGCTCGACCATGCAACGATTTACCCGCACGAACCGCGCTGTGACTGGGATGGCTCAATCGCCACCATTGGTCGGCTGGCCGCCAAGTATGCGGTGAGTCTGGTCGCCATCGGCAACGGCACAGCCAGCCGAGAAACCGACAAGCTGGTGCAAGATGTGATGAAACGCTACCCGGACGCGCGGCTGACCAAGATCGTCGTTTCGGAAGCCGGTGCCTCGGTCTATTCCGCCTCGGAACTGGCCGCCAAGGAATTTCCCGATCTCGATGTCTCGATTCGTGGTGCCGTCTCGATTGCCCGCCGCCTGCAAGACCCAAT
>CAYRBE010000309.1:0-2135 GCA_964422345.1 uncultured Dechloromonas sp. | reverse complement strand
GGGGATTTTCTTCAATCCTTTCTTTTTCATTGATTTGGCGGCGTGGAATCCGGGTATGATGGATATGACAATATTTGTAAAAAAAATCCTGACGTGGAATTTCGGTATTCCACAAGTCACCCACTGGAGGCATTGAATGACCACCGGAAAAGACCTGATGCAGCAAGCCCTTAGTGGGCAGCGACCAACACCACTGCCCGCCATGCCGCACGGCTGGGGCGTGTATAAATTCCAGCATGCCGGGGTAGTTCACGGACCCGAAGACGAGTTTGCTGGATGGGCGCTGCAAGGGGCGGCCCTGGCCGAAGTGGACACTCACTTTTATGAGACCTTTCGCCCCGATCTGCTTCACCTGTCTGCTGGGGCGCGGAAATCACAGCCTGCTGACCAGCAGCGCGGCCGGGCACGCGCCGAACTTCGCTCCGGGGTGATGGAACTGAACAGTAAACGCGCCATTGATGACTATGTGCGCGCCATTACCCCCTCCGAGGAGGACATTGAAGCCTCTGGCATCTACGCCCATGTTCCCCTGCTGGCGCAGCGCTGCGGCAACAGCGCCCTGATCGCCCTAAACGAGGGCAACCCGGTCTGCGGTGTGTTTGAAAACGGGGGCCCAGCAGGCGACTTTCAAGACGCGCTGATCGCCACGCTGGCACATCCCGATATGCTGGCTTACCTGATCTACCAGCTTTATGATGCCCTGCTGGGACAGATGCGGGTCTTAAAACGCGCCGGGGCGCACGCTTATATCGGGTCAGAAACGTGTGTTTCGGCGGATATTTTATCTCCTCGGACCTTTCGGGCGCTGGTGTTCCCGGCCCTCAAGCACTTTTATGAGAGCATCGAGCAAATCGGGTTGATTCCGATCACCTACTTTTTGGGAGATGTGCGCCCCCTGCTGGGTGACATAAGCCGCATGGGCGTGAGAGGACTGATGGTAGAGGAGTCGAAAAAAACCTTTGAACTGAATGTGATTGAACTGCGCCGGTCTTTGGATGAACGCGTGGCCCTGTTTGGCAATGTGGATAGCATCTATCACCTGCTGCGCGGAACCCCTGAGGAGGTTGCCGCAGAGACGCGCCGCCAGTGCCAGGCGGCCCAATTCGGCCCGTTTATCGCCGCCTGCGGTTCGCCGCTGCCGTTTGATACCCCTGTCGAAAATATTCATGCTATGATGCAAGCAGCGCGTGAACTTTAGCTTCGGTCACATTGGCGCCTACATCAAATTTATATGAAAAAAAATATCAGAGAAAGCATTGATCTATCATCGAACATGGAATGTACTTTATTCCCCCAGCCATGGCCCACCGCCGATGCATCGAATGCACTTCATTCGCCATCGCAGTTGAAGCTGCTGATCTCCGGACCGCAAGACCTCGCCGACACCTGGGGCAAACTGCATTTCGCTGTGACGCCGGTACGCTTGATACGCGAAGTCGAAGAGCCGCCGTTTAACCTGGTTGGATGCTTTCCGCTGGCCGATGGCTCATGGGAGGTGTTCGGTCAGGAATTTGAGAAACTAACAGAAGGCGCGCCCGACAAGTGGTACGAGGGCACCAACCGGTGGAAACTTCTGCGCGGCATCACCACCGATGGTGTGACATTCAGCAACGTTGAAACCGTGATCGCAGACACAACCGGTACATGGACTTCTCATCTGACAATGGCATATAATCCCAATGCCCGTGAATACCTGATGCTGAAGATTACGAATGGCAAGTGTGGTTTTGCCTACCATACGTTCTTCAGTCCCGATGGGACGAATTGGCAAAAGTATTCAGGCGCTCGCGAAGGAGGGGCTCTTTTCTACGATGGAGATGCCATTTCGGTTTTCTGGAGTACGGTGCTGAAACGGTACGTATTGGTCAGCAAATGTCTTCAGCCATGGAAAAAACATTTCAAAGACCACGGCGGGACGACAAAATCGCTGAACGACAATTCGTTCCTTGACCGGCGTGTCCTGATGTTGCGCTCCAGTCCCGATGGCCGCCACTGGGAGCCGTCAGAAGACCTGCCGGATATCTACGATCTGCACAACCAGAAAGCCACCCATCCTGTTGAATGGCTCACCACACCAGATGCGGACGATCCACCGGACCTGGAGTTCTACAGCGGCAACGGCTTCTGGTATCACG
>CAYRBE010000308.1:0-2143 GCA_964422345.1 uncultured Dechloromonas sp. | reverse complement strand
AGACGTATTCATCACCGGCTGACGTATCCAGCCAAGTGAAGGGCAGGGTCGGGTAGGCGTCTTCCAGCGCTTCCCGGTTATGGCCGATTTCAACGATCAGAATACCTTCCGGGGTGAGGTGTTTTTTGGCTTCACGCAGGATGATGTGAGTGAAGTCGAGGCCGTCATCACCTGAACCCAGCGCCATTTCTGGCTCGTGCAAATATTCCGGCGGCAGTGCAGCAACCGAGTCGGCATTGACGTAGGGCGGGTTTGAAATGATTAGGTCGTATTTGTTGCCTTGTAGCTGGCTAAAGGCGTCGGAATAAATTGGGTGAACCCGCTCGTTGAGGCTGTAGTCGCCAATATTTCGTTCGGCGACAGCGAGGGCGTCTTTGGATAGATCGACGGCATCTACCTGCGCTTCGGGGAAGGCGAGGGCAGTCAGTATGGCGAGGCAGCCAGAGCCGGTGCACAGGTCGAGCGCATTGTTGATTGCCCAAGGATCCTCGACCCAAGGGCTGAGTTGTTCTTGAAGTAGCTCAGCAATGAATGAGCGGGGGACAATTACGCGGTCATCGATATAAAAGCGGTAATCGCCGAGCCACGCTTCGTTGGTTAGATAAGCCGCGGGCAGACGGTCTTCACAACGACGACGGTAGATTTCGAGCAGGGCTTCGCGTTCGTGTTGCAACAGGCGCGCATCGAGAAAAGGCTCTAGCCGATCGAGCGGCAGGCTTAGGGTGTGTAGCGTCAGGTAAACCGCTTCATCCCAAGCGTTGTCACTGCCATGACCAAAAAAGAGTTGGGCCGCAGTAAAGCGACTGACGGCATAACGAATGTGGTCGCGAACCGTAATCAGTTCGTTTGTTGCGTTGGCTTGGCTCATGCGCTTAGGGTCTGCTCAAGGATACGGGTGTAAATGGCCGAAAGTTTCGGCAGGGCACTGACATCAACGCATTCGTCAATTTTGTGGCTGGTCGCGTTGACCGGGCCAATTTCAAGTAACTGGGCGCAGATGTCGGCAATGAAACGCCCATCAGACGTGCCGCCAGTCGTTGAAAGCTCGGTTTCGATGGCGCAAATTTCTTTGATTGCCTGACTTGCGGCTTCGGCGAGTGGGCCACGGCCGGTCAGGAAAGGGCGGGCACCAATGGTCCAGTCAATTTCGTATTCCAAACCGTGTTTGTCGAGAATGCCGGTCAGGCGTTGCTGCAGACCTTCAATCGTGCTGGCCGTCGAAAAACGGAAGTTGAACTTGATTTCAACGCTGCCGGGAATGACATTGGTCGCGCCGGTACCACCGTGGATATTGGAAATCTGCCAGGTGGTCGGTGGGAAGTATTCGTTGCCCTGATCCCATTCCGTCGCAGCCAGTTCGGCAATGGCGGGGGCGGCGAGATGAATCGGGTTCTTGCCAAGGTGAGGGTAGGCAATGTGGCATTGGATGCCTTTGACTGTAAGTTTTCCCGAGAGGGAGCCGCGGCGGCCGTTCTTGATCATGTCACCCAGTGTGTCGACTGAGGTCGGTTCGCCGATGATGCAGAAATCCAAGGTTTCACCGCGCGACTTGAGGGCCTCAACGACGGCGATGGTGCCATCGTTGGCATCGCCTTCTTCGTCGGAGGTGAGCAGAAAGGCAATTGATCCGGCGTGTTGCGGCTGTGCGGCGACAAAGGCTTCAGTGGCGGTGACCATGGCAGCGATCGACGATTTCATGTCGGCTGCGCCCCGCCCGTACAGCATACCTTCACGGATTTCAGGAGCGAACGGGGGTGAAGTCCATTTTTCCAGCGGGCCGGTTGGAACGACATCGGTATGGCCGGCAAAGACGAACAGTGGCTTGGTGGTGCCACGACGTGCCCAAAGGTTGGTTACGCCATTGCGGTTGATGTATTCGATACTGAAGCCTAGTGGTTTCAGCCGTTCGGCAATGATTTCCATGCAGCCGGCGTCGTCCGGTGTCACGGAGGGGCGGCTCATAATTTGCCGGGCGAGTTGAAGCGTTGTATCGGTCATTAGGTGTTTTCTTCTGTACCGTCGCCAAGGCTGAGTGAGAACTCTTTGAACGAAGCGCCACCCAAATTGGTGCTATCGAACTCCAGCGCAGTATCAATTGTTTTGTCTTCCTTGCTGTTGCTTGAACTACTCAGGTCGGAGTTGT
>CAYRBE010000307.1:0-2151 GCA_964422345.1 uncultured Dechloromonas sp. | reverse complement strand
CAATCATCATGACCAAAAACTTTTTTGATCAATGCGAGCAAGAGGCACTGCACCTGTCAGGCCACATCCAGGCGCACGGATCACTGATTGTCACAGATGCGAACGGCACCGTCTCTCATCTTGCCAACAACCTGTTCGACTTCCTGCAAATCGGCACTGAAATCAAACTCGACAACCCATTACCCGCACAACTCAGTAACTGGGTAGCCGAGCTGGGGAAAGCTGTCGGCAGTCGCCAATACCTGAATGCGATTTCCGAAGGCACAAAAGGCCTGCTTGATGTCACCCTAACCCGGAATACTCACCTGGGCATCAATATTGAGCTTACCCTCAACGGTAGTGCCCCACTCGCGCCACGGCAAAACTTTCCTGGCATTGAGCGCCCGTCCTCACAAGCAGCGCTCGAAGCGCTTCAGCAAGCCATTGTTGACCGCATATTCGACATCACAGGCTATCAGCGGGTTATGTATTACCGCTTTCGTGAAGACGGTGATGGCGAGGTGCTGGCTGAACGACGGCAAGCCGATATTTATGGCAGCTATCTGGGGCTGCGCTTCCCGGCCAGCGATGTCCCGCAGATCGCCAGGACGCTTTATGTCCAAAACCCGTGGCGCCAGATCGCAGACACTGCGTCGCCTGCTGTTCCGCTACATAGCAATCATCAGGAAACCGCTGATCTGACTTATGTCGATCTACGCAGCGTTTCACCAATGCATACGCTATACCTTAAAAACATGGGGGTAGGTGCATCGCTCTCTTTTCCTCTTGTAGTCGGCAATGAACTGTGGGGCCTGATTGCTTGCCACAGAAGCACACCCGAACATTTGCCACAATGCCGTTTGGCTGAAATTGCTCAGGACGTTCGCACCCACATGATGTCGGTTGCTGCATTCTCTTCATATCAGCGGATCCAACTTACGGAAGGTCTAGCCCGCAAGTTCAACGACCTGCGCGATCTCTTTTTCCGAAAAGGCGATCTCTTGCAAGCGTGGCCTGAGCTAGCTTCATGGCTCGCCGCTGAAACCCGATCCGACGGTGCCAATATTTGTCTGGGCACCCAGAGAGAAAGTTGGGGACTGTGTTTTGAAGATAACCCGCTTGAAGCATTCGATCACTGGTTTACTGAAACCCAGGACGACTCAATGTGGCTAGGGGACAATCTGAACCGGCAAATTCCCGGACTTGGTCTTTCACAAATCGCTGGCGTACTCGCGGTCAAAGTACGCTTAAGTCACAACCGCCTGCTACGCGTTTATCTGACCCGCCAAGAACACATTCATGAAGTCGCCTGGGGAGGCAATCCGGAAAAACCCATAGAGCATAACAATGGGGCTATCAGCATCACGCCCCGCCGGTCATTTGAAAAATGGATGGAACGTCGCCTCGGCCGTTGTCGCCCTTGGGAAAATGAAACCCGACTGATTGGATTTAAATTACGAGAGTTTCTAACTGAAGTCGGCCGCAATGCTTGACGCTGTCACTTTTCTCCGAGCACAAACCCGCATCAACCACCAGTTACTCGAAACACAAGGGGGGTTTGCGAAAATTATGCAGCCCAACGTTACACTCTTGGAGTACCAGTCTTTATTGGCGCTGCTTTATCGCTTTTATGCCAGCGTTGAGCCAGCATTATGCTCAGCCTTGGCCCCCCTGCCGTTCAGCACAATTTATCGACCACGACTGAAACTGATCGGTGATGATCTCAAAAAATCAGGGGGGCACCTGCCGCCTCCGTCAGAGATTCAGTTACCCATGAGATCACCCGCTGAAATACTGGGTACTGTTTATGTCCTAGAAGGGTCGTCGCTCGGCGGACAGGTCATTTGCCGCCACTTACAAAAAACCCTAGGCGAAAAAATAAATCGCGCGCTCGGGTTTTATACAGAAATCGGCACCAATGCTGGAAAGCACTGGAAAAGCGTCGGCATACTGCTCACTCAGGAATTAAATACCACCGAAAAACTCGAACAAGCCGCAAAGGCTGCAAACCTTACGTTTGCAGCTTTGCTTCAACTTGCATCCAGTGACCAAGCGAATGTGCCGGCACTTTAATCGGGATCAGCGACACCTACTTCGCAGGTCGTCCGGTCTTGATTCGCTCAATACGCGCCATCACGGCTTTTAATTCAGCATCATTCAACGCTGCCAGCA
>CAYRBE010000306.1:0-2160 GCA_964422345.1 uncultured Dechloromonas sp. | reverse complement strand
TGAAGTCGGGATTGCTCGATCGTGCCGAAGAAATTTTCAATAAATTGATTGGCACGCAGTTTGAAGAAGATGCAAAACGTAGTTTGCTCGAAATATTTCAAGCTGAAAAAGAGTGGTTGAAGGCAATTGAATTGGCTCGTGAGTTGCCAGATGTTGCTTCCCAGCAAGAAGTCGCTGAGTTTTACTGTGAGTTGGCGGCGAATGAAATTATGCGCTCTAAGCCAGATTCCGCGCGTGAGTACCTTGAAGCTGCGATGCAGCAGAATCGAAAATGTGTCCGGGCAAGTTTGCTACAAGGTGATTTATTGTTACAGGAAGGTCAGGTCCAGGAGGCGATTGAAGCCTGGCAGCGGATAGAGCAGCAGGATCCGACTTATCTTGCGCTGGTCGCCCAGCGTTTGCTGGAAAGTTATCGCAAGTTGGAGCGTCGTGAAGAGGGTTTTGCTTTGCTTAGCGTGTACTTGGAACGCTATCCATCCCTTGATCTGCTCGATGTTGTCTATCAACTTGTTCTTGAAGGTGAGGGTACCGAGGCGGCTTATCGTCTGGTCCGCGCTGAGTTGCAGCGTAATCCGACTTTGCTTGGTCTGGAAAAGTTGATGAGCGCCCGTTTGCCTTTGGTCGCACCTGAAGTTCGTCCGGATGTTGAAATCGCCAAGACCATCATTCAGGGGTACACCAAGCGCTTGTCGCGCTATCGGTGCGATAATTGCGGTTTTAAGGCGCGCCAGTTCTATTGGCGGTGTCCGGCATGTGGTGGTTGGGAAACCTACCCCCCCCGTCGTAGCGAAGAATTCGATCAAACTTTGTAGGAAAGCTATTCATGAAAATTACCGTTGTCGGTACCGGCTATGTCGGTCTGGTCAGTGGCACTTGCCTGGCCGAGGTGGGCAATGATGTGCTCTGTCTTGATGTGGATCCAGCCAAGATCAAGATTCTCGAAGAAGGTGGTATCCCGATTTATGAACCGGGTTTGCAGGAAATGGTTCGCCGTAATGTGGCGGCGGGGCGTTTGCATTTCACCACTGATATTGAAAAGGCCGTACAGCACGGCACCATTCAGTTTATTGCGGTAGGTACGCCGCCGGATGAAGATGGCTCGGCTGACCTCCAGTACGTGCTGGCTGCTGCCAGAAACATTGGCCGTCAGATGACTGATTACAAGGTGATTGTCGATAAGAGCACCGTGCCGGTTGGGACGGGTGAAAAGGTTAAAGCTGCAGTGGCTGAAGAATTGGCCAAGCGTGGTCTTGATATTCCGTACAGCGTTGTTTCAAATCCTGAGTTTCTCAAGGAAGGCGCTGCTGTTGAAGACTTCATGCGGCCTGACCGGATTGTGGTCGGGGCCGAAGAAGAGCAGGCTATTCATTTGATGCGTGCGCTTTATGCGCCATTTCAGCGTAATCACGAGCGTCTGATTATCACTGATGTGAAGAGTGCTGAGCTGACCAAGTACGCCGCTAATGCCATGCTGGCGACACGGATCAGTTTCATGAACGAACTCGCCAACCTTGCCGAAGTGCTGGGTGCCGATATTGAAATGGTCCGTCAGGGGATTGGTTCTGACCCGCGTATTGGCTACCACTTCCTTTACCCCGGTTGTGGTTATGGCGGCTCCTGTTTTCCGAAGGACGTCAAGGCACTGATCAAAACAGCGGCTGACGATGCAAAAATTACCCTCAAGGTGCTGACAGCAGTTGAAGAAGCCAATGATGCCCAGAAGCATGTGTTGACCGGCAAGATCAAGTCCCGTTTTGGTGATTTGAAAGGTAAGCATTTCGCGTTGTGGGGCCTGTCATTCAAGCCTAATACCGATGACATGCGCGATGCGCCGAGCCGTGAGCTGATCGCTGATCTGTTTGCTGCGGGGGCAACCGTCAGTGCTTATGACCCGGTTGCAATGCATGAAACCCAACGCATTTTCGGTGCTGAACCACGCCTGACTTATGCCGAAAACCCGATGGGTGCGCTCGACAAGGCTGATGCGTTGATCATTGTTACCGAGTGGAAAGAATTCCGTAGCCCGGACTTTGAAGTGATTAAACAAACACTAAAAAATCCGGTCATTTTTGACGGACGCAATCTCTATGACCCCAAGCAGGTTCGTGGTTTGGGTATTGAATATTTTGCCATCGGGCTCTAATGTGCTGTAAGCAGGAT
>CAYRBE010000305.1:0-2162 GCA_964422345.1 uncultured Dechloromonas sp. | reverse complement strand
TGCGCGAGGGTAGTTTGACGACCGCGATGCGGGCCAGTATGTCGGTGCCCGGTTTGCTTTCCCCGGTGTCTTACGAGGGGCGAAAGCTTGTCGATGGCGGTCTGGTTGATAACGTACCAATCGGTGAAGTGCGTGAGCGTTGTAATGCCGATGTGGTGATCGCGATCAATGTCGGCTCGCCGATGTTGAAAAGCGAAGATGTGGGTTCTCTGTTGAGCGTTTCTGCACAAATGGTGAATTTACTTACTGAGCAGAACGTAACCCGTTCGCTGGCTACCTTGAAACCTGGTGATATTTATATTCGTCCTGAGTTGGGGAATATTACCGCCGGTGATTTTGCGCGTAATGCGGAAACAGCGGATCTCGGCAAGGCTGCTGCAGATGCGGTGCGCGAACAGTTTAAAAAACTTACGGTTAGCCCGCAGCAATACGCAGATTGGCGCGTCGGGATTGATCGTTCCGCTCGAGTGGCTAAAACAATTGATCAAATTGAGGTGCTCGGTCTAAAACGAGTGAATCCGGCGATGATTCAGCGTCAGATGAGGGTGCGTCCCGGTGACCCAGTCAATGTGGCCAGAATTGAGGATGATGTCCTGCGAATGAATGGCGATGGTATGTACCAGAGCGTTGACTACAAACTTTTGAGTGAACGTGAAAAGAATATTTTGCACATTCTCCCCGTAGAAAAATACTGGGGGCCGGATTACCTACGTTTTGCGATGAATCTGGAAGCCGATTCAAGTCAGGGGTCAGGGTTTTCGGTGCGCGGCGCATATCACAAGACTTTGATCAATAGTTACGGGGCTGAGGCCCTGGTTGGCCTTCAACTCGGCACGACAACCCGGGCGGAGGCACAGTTTTACCAGCCACTTGATCCGGCCCGGCATTTCTTTATTGAAACCCAGGCGAGTTATGTTCGTGGTCCACAAAATGTGTATTTTGATGACAAACGGGTCGCGCAATACTCGCGTTCAGAAAGCGAGATTAAGCTTGGGGTGGGCGCCAACTTGGGTCTTGTTGGGCAGGCGGGCATAGACTGGGTAGAGAGAAAGACCAGTCTTGATCTTGATATCGGGTCGCCGAACTTGCCAAATGCTGATGTCAGGGATAGAGGGGTGGAGGCCAGACTGGTGCTTGATCAGTTGAATCGCCTCTATTTTCCAACGCGCGGCTGGGCTTTAGGGCTTAAATATTTCGATTCCGTTGAGGCTAACTATTCCCGTCTTGATCTCACTGCGGCGGGTGCGTTTTCCTTAGGAAAAACGGTGATCAATGGGCGTATGTCTCACACCAGTTCGCCGACCGGAGTTTTGCCGTTTTACAACTCTGGGTCGCTGGGTGGTGTGCTGAATATGAGTGCTTTCGCCAGAGGCCAACTGGTCGGAGATAACATGACCTATGCTGGTTTGCGTGCTGAGCAGATTATTGGTGATTTGGGTCTGGGTATGCGGGGTGATCTGCGTATTGGAATGATATTAGAGGGGGCGCATATAGGCAAAATGTACACTGAGCCAACCTTGCAAAGTCGACAAATTATTCCGTCTGTTGGGGCTTATTTCGCCAGTGAAACGCCGATCGGCCCGGCTTATTTAGGGTTCGGTTATGCGCCGGGTGGTTATACCAACCTGTTCTTTAATCTTGGTATCCCTTAATTCCGCATTTGACGTTCGTTTGACCACGGGTATTTAATCAAGGAGATTAGGATGAAGACACGCTTTTTGCTTTTTCTTGCAGCCAGTTTGTTCTGGGTAGGCTTGGCGTTTTCCCAGGTTAATATCAATACGGCAAATCTTGATGAATTGGATGGTTTGAAGGGAATAGGCCCGACAAAAGCCAAGGCGATTATTGATTATCGGCAGAAAAATGGGCCATTTAAATCAATTGATGAGTTGCAGAATGTGCCGGGAATCGGGCCAGCGACCTTGAAAGACTTGCGCGCAGATGTGACCGTTAAAGGTGGCACACACGCTGCCGCTCCTGCCAAAGCGGTAACAGCGCCAGCGGCTCACTCGGCGCCAGCTTCGCCACCTCAGCTAGCATCTCCCGCCCGTCCGTCCGCGCCCGCGATGCCAGCCAAGGCGGTGGCAGAAAATAAACCGCAGCCTGGATCTCCACCGGCAAGTGAAAAGCTGGCTCCGCCTTCTGCCCCCGCTAAACCAGCG
>CAYRBE010000304.1:0-2181 GCA_964422345.1 uncultured Dechloromonas sp. | reverse complement strand
CAATATTATCGACAACGACCTTGATACCCTTGAGCAGGTGCTATTGCAGTCGGCCAGATTTCCCGGCGTGTTATCGCTCCAGATTATCGATCTGCGTGGCCGTGCATTGGCTGATGTTGCGGTAGCCAACGGGCGGGCAGCGCCGCGTTTCGGGAGGGTGTATTCACAACCGGCTGCGCCTGAAGCATTACCAGACAGCCCGCTCGGCGAAGTTGTGGTCGAAGAGACTAACTTGCTGGTCTGGCAAGCGGTTCGTTCCAATACAACGATTGGCTGGGTGCGTGTTGAGTTCAGCCTGGCGCCCGTACAGGAAGCGAAGGCAGCGATACGGCAGGATAATCTTGTTGCCGGATTGCTCGCGCTTTTATTCAGCGCGGGATGTGTTCTGCTTTACCTGCGACAACCGATGCGCGATATGCATCAGGCCACCCGTTTCGCCCGGCACCTCGACAGTCGCAAAGGCGAGCAATTAACGATAGTGGACGCCTCAACGGAGTTCAAGATGCTGGTTCGGTCATTGAACGAGGTATCGAGCAGTCTGCATCGGCAAGAGATCGCTTTGCATGCAGCGGTTGAGGAGGCTCAGGCGGCAAACCGTGCAAAAAGCGATTTTCTTGCCAATATGAGCCATGAGATCCGCACGCCGATCAACGCCGTGCTGGGCTTTACCTATCTTTGCCTGGCGCAGAATCTTCCGCCACGAGAGCGTGAGTATCTCGTCAAAATACAAAGCGCATCACAGTCCCTGCTAGGGATCGTCAACGACATTCTTGATTTTTCAAAAGTGGATGCCGGCATGCTTGAGCTGGAGTCCATTACCTTTAGTCTGGATGATGTGTTGGCCCGGGTCACCAGCCTTTTTGACCGGAAAATGCGTGAAAAAGGGGTGGAGCTGGTTGTCGGCACCTCGCGTAGCGGCATGCTTTGCACATCGTGCCATCACAAAATAAGCTGCAAAAATTACGGTTCAGCGCCTCCCGAAAGGGCTGTTGTTTCATTGTTCAGCGAATCTTCAACCACCGTACCGGACCGGCTGATCGGTGACCCGCTCCGTCTGGGGCAGGTGCTGGTGAATCTGTTGGGAAATGCCGTCAAATTTACCGAACGCGGTGAGGTGATTCTGTCGGTTGAGCCGGTCTCGGTTTCTGCCGACGCGGTGATCTTGCTATTTGCCGTGCGCGATACCGGCCTGGGTTTGACGCCTGATCAGCAGAAGGGCCTGTTTAATGCATTCACTCAGGCAGACAACTCGACAACGCGAAAATACGGCGGCACCGGACTTGGCTTGGCGCTCAGCAAGCAATTGGTCGCGTGTATGGGGGGCGAGATTACTGTGGAGAGCGAAGCGGGGGTTGGCTCCTGTTTTAGCTTTACAGCGCGCCTTGGCGTAGCTGCACAGAATGAATCGTCACCGGCTGAATCATCACCGGCGCACACGCCTCTTGGCAGCAAGAAAATTCTGGTGGTCGATGACAATGCCGTCATGCGAACCTTGCTGCACGGCATGGTCAAGACCTTTGGCTCTCAGGTTGAGATGGCGGATTCCGGCACCGCTGCGCTGGCGCGCTTCGACAAAGGAGAAACATTCGATATCGTCCTGATGGATTGGCGGATGCCCGATATGGATGGCTTATCGACCGCTCTCAAACTTAAAAAATCCGGAAATGCGACGCCTATCTTGCTGATCACCGGCGATGAGTCTGAGCTGGCGCGCCTTGAGGCGCGTTTGATGGATGTCAACATCGCTGCGTTTTTGAGCAAGCCGGTGTCAAAGTCAGCCTTGCTTGATGCCATAACCACGGCGCTGGACGGAATGCCTGCACTACCGTTTCGGAAAGGTACGCAACAGTCCACCCTTCCTGATCTGACGGGGTCGCGGATACTCCTTGTTGACGACAATGAATTTAATCGCGAGGTTGGACTTGAGCTGATCAAACTCACCGGTGCGACGGTTGAAACTGCGGACGATGGCGAGCAGGCCGTGGCCGCTGCCGGTAAAGGTCGCTTCGATCTGGTACTGATGGATATTCAGATGCCGGTGATGGATGGCTATACCGCAGCCCGGATCATCCACGACCGGTGGCCCGATCTGCCGGTGATAGCCTTGACCGCACATGCCATGGCAGAGGAGAGGGCACGCGTACTGGCTGCCGGCATGAGCGACATTATCACCAAGCCGAT
>CAYRBE010000303.1:0-2186 GCA_964422345.1 uncultured Dechloromonas sp. | reverse complement strand
TGCCAGTCATTCGATTGGGGGCCAGATGATCATTGCCAAGCCGGCGACCGTCGGAGAATTGATCGAAGCCATCGAGCAGGCACTCGAATAGATATCCTCCTGTGATACTGGTTTCTACGGCTCGCCCATTGGGACTTCACTTCCAAAAGCATACCCGCCCAAGTGAGCGCAGGCCGACGAGCCATAGCGAATATCGAATCTATCTGCCCTGTAAGCGTCGGCAGCACAGATACCGCGCAAAGTGTCAATCACGAAGTCCAAGATTGATATTTGGCGCAACATACCTCCGGCATACCCATCGGCAACTCCTTCGCGGACTACTCCCCCAATTAGTGGAGTTCGATAATAGGCATCCCGCTTTAGCCATGGCAGGCGCGCATGTTCAACCAGGTGCCCGATTTCGTGTGCGATAAGCGAAATTTTCGCTTAAATCGCCATAACGGCAATCCCTTGGTGACACGTAAACCCTGTTGCAGCGGCTGTCCGCATAGGCGTCAAGGCTATCCGGTACCTGGTTCGACACAATCACCTTGGTCTCAAACCTGCCCCCCAGCAATTCGGTTTGATGAATTCCGGAAATGATCTGCCACGACCTGAAGCCTTGCTTCGCAGTCGACTAAGCCACCGCCGTAGCCGGGAAATGAAATCTTCGTCATGAGCAGTCCCGGAAGGAGGATGTCGATCTTCATCACGGATCCTTGACGTCTCGCGCCCGCCGTCTAGCACACACTCCGGTGGAGTGAAGATTGCTCCACATGACAGCGATAACCCTTCAACAACCAGCACTCGTGAAGGAATTTTACGGAGCGACCCGCGCACAGTGAGGCCAAACCAGGATGGACAGACCCGCATCCATCGCACAACAACCGATGGGCTTTGACAAGTGCATTGGGCGACGCATCGGCAGCGAGAATCAGTTCTTCCACACGTCGGCGCACCTCGCCGATCTTCCACCTTCGAGGATCATCCGCCCGAAGCAGAAACTCCCACCTATCGCAGACCGCGCGTGCACCATCCAGCAGTTGAAAACCCCGGGAAGGGCTGCAATCGCTTTTCGACTCAGCATTCAAGGCAGGTTTCCAGTCAAATAGACTTGCAGCGACGGGGTCAAAAGCCCGCGATCAACCCGACCAGTAAGTTCGCAACGCCTACCAGCACGCCCAGACCAAGCATCGCGTCAACGAAACGTTGTTCGAGATTGCAAGTGAAGTACCGGTATTTCATTCTAACGAACTCGATTTCATGTCTCAGTCCGCTTCGGAATCGCTTTACTACGAAGCTCCCCTTGTCGACCCTAGCAGCCAGCAGCCCTCCAGGGTCTGCTCACAGCAGACGCTTTCCAGATCGGGATGTATATCGCGACAATTGATACACAACAACGCGCGAACAGAACTCATGGTCTCGATCGAATAGTCGGCATCACGAATTCTGTCGTCGATAAAATCAATCAGTGGTGCCAGATAGGCACGCTGCGGATCATCGAGCAGGAGTTTGCAATGCCACATTCTGCATACTTCGGCCGCCGCTCTCAGCTGTGCTGGGCGATGATCAATCATGCTGTCCTTCACAGAAAACTGATTTGGTGCTCGCCCATGCCGCTGCTTCAGAAAAGTATCCATGACAGGTCAATTCGCCACGCTCATCAGATAGCAACCGCTCAGCGCATCCCGGCTTGAATGGACCTTCCTTGCGCACAAACTAGACACTTGGGGTTGAATGTTGCGACAGTTTTCGCAAAATAATCCACTCAAGCACCCCAAGGAATCATCGGAATAGTCCTGCTGTGAAACCATGGCATCAACAAGTTCCATCATCGCCACAACCGACGAGCGCTGGATATTGCCATTGGCCAACCCACGCAACCACATCCCTCCGATTCGAGCAATGACCTGCAGACGATTTCGATTTGCGTCAGCTGATTGATGTCCGAGAATGCATCCTAATGCCATAGTTATTTTGTCGCGGTTGCAGCTTTTTTTTGCCGCAAACCAGGCGCTGGTTACGAACTGAGGCAATCATGCCCCGCCGGCTTGCCCGAATGATTAAGAAATGTAAGGGATTCAGCTACCACAAGCCGGCCAAAGAACCCTTGCCTGCGGGCTAGCCTTGCTCGAGGTTCAGGCAGTAACCCACGCCGCGAATGCTCGACAGGGGATTGTCGCTTCCGCAGATTTCAACCAGCTTGG
>CAYRBE010000302.1:0-2192 GCA_964422345.1 uncultured Dechloromonas sp. | reverse complement strand
TGACCGGGTTTCTTACGCTGATCTCGCCGCACTCCATGCAGTTGCCGAACACAACAAAAATATCGTAGCCGTGATGCTGGAAATTGTTCAGGGTGAAGGCGGAATTCATCTTGCCTCACTGGAATACCAGAAAGAATTGCGCCAGTTGTGCGATGCGCAGGGCTGGTTGTTGATTTGTGATGAAGTCCAGTGTGGCATGGCACGCACCGGCAAGTGGTTTGGTTATCAGCATGCCGGGATCCAGCCGGATATCGCAACCCTGGCCAAAGGTTTGGGTTCAGGGGTGCCGATTGGCGCCTGCATGGTGAGTGGCAAGGCGGCAGGCTTGTTCGGGCCGGGTAATCACGGTTCAACGTTTGGCGGCAATCCGTTGGCCTGTACTGCTGCATTGACCACGATAGATGTCATTGAGCAGGATGGCTTGATGGCTAATGCTGAGCGGATAGGTGCGCTGATTCGCCAGTTGATGGCCGAGGCACTGACCGGGGTTAAAGGTCTGACCGAGATTCGCGGGCATGGCCTGATGATCGGTATTGAGCTTGACCGTCCCTGTGGCGAACTGGTTGGTAAAGCACTGGCTGCAGGTTTGTTGATCAACGTGACAGCGGATAAGGTGGTTCGTCTTTTGCCACCGCTGATTTTTGGTGAGGCGGAGGCACGTGAGCTGGTTGATCGCTTGGCACCCCTTATCAAGGACTTTCTGGCAGTCTGATTATGGCCATTAAACACTTTCTCCAATTTAAAGATTTCACGCGTGATGAGCTCGAATATGTTTTCGAGCGCACGCGCTGGATCAAGAACCAGTTCAAGTCCTACCAAAAATACTGGCCGCTTTCGGATCGCACGCTGGTGATGATCTTCGAGAAGGCGAGTACCCGTACTCGTCTGTCTTTCGAGGCTGGTATGCATCAACTGGGCGGCTCGGCGATTTACCTTAATACCCGTGATTCCCAGCTAGGGCGCGGGGAACCTGTTGAGGATGCAGCGCAGGTGATTTCCCGGATGAGCGACATCGTGATGATTCGCACCTTCGAGCAGGAAATCATCGAACGTTTTGCCGCCAATTCTCGCGTTCCAGTGATTAACGGGCTGACCAACGAATATCACCCTTGCCAGATTCTGGCCGACATCTTTACCTACACCGAGCATTGCGGCTGTATTCAGGGTAAGACAGTGGCTTGGGTCGGGGATGCCAACAATATGTGCAATACCTGGCTGCAAGCAGCGCAGGTGCTGGACTTCAAAGTGCATGTGTCGACGCCGCCGGGTTATGAGTTGCAGCCAGAGTTGATCGCCGGGGTGGATGCAAGCCATTTTGAGATATTCGCTGATCCGATGGATGCCTGCCGTAGTGCCGATCTGGTGACCACTGATGTATGGACCTCAATGGGTTTCGAGGCGGAGAACGAAGAGCGGATCAAGGCATTTGCCGACTGGTGTGTGGATAGCGAGATGATGCAAGTGGCCAACGAAACGGCAGTCTTCATGCATTGCCTGCCTGCCCATCGCGGCGAAGAAGTGACGGCTGAAGTGATCGATGGCCCGCAGTCTGTGGTTTGGGACGAGGCAGAAAATCGTTTGCACGTACAAAAAGCATTAATGGAATACCTGCTCTTGGGCAGGATTGAAAAAAAGTAAGGGAACAGAAATGAGCGACGTCAAAAAAGTAGTGCTGGCCTATTCCGGTGGTCTTGATACCTCGGTAATTCTCAAATGGTTGCAGGATACCTATCAGTGCGAAGTGGTGACTTTTACCGCCGACTTGGGGCAGGGTGAAGAACTGGAGCCGGCACGTGCCAAGGCATTGCAATTCGGTATCAAGCCGGAAAATATCTTTATTGATGATCTGCGTGAAGAGTTTGTCCGCGATTTCGTCTTCCCGATGTTCCGCTGCAATACGGTTTATGAAGGCGAATACCTGCTCGGCACCTCAATTGCCCGGCCGCTGATCGCCAAGCGCCTGATCGATATCGTCAATGCGACCGGGGCTGATGCCATTTCGCATGGTGCAACCGGCAAGGGTAACGACCAGGTTCGTTTCGAATTGGGCGCTTATGCACTCAAACCTGGCATCAAAGTCATTGCGCCGTGGCGTGAGTGGGATCTGCTGTCACGCGAAAAGCTGATGGCCTACGCTGAACAACACAATATTCCAGTTGATATGAAGCACAAGCAGGGCGGTTCGCCATATT
>CAYRBE010000301.1:0-2199 GCA_964422345.1 uncultured Dechloromonas sp. | reverse complement strand
TCGTCTTCGAGGCTGATCGGCAGTGTTTCTTTAGCGAATTGGTCCATGTCTCACATTCGCACCGCTTGCGCGATGACTTTATTGGTTGAATTGAGCGTAATTTGGTATTTTAACACGCGACAACCACCGTACAGAGGCCGTTTTCCATGACCACAACACCTGAAATTATCGACCTGCTGATCGACGCCCGCTGGATTGCTACGGTGGACGACGATAAATTGCTAAAAAGCCACGCAGTGGCGATTCGCGACGGTCGAATTATCGACATCCTGCCCAGCGCAGAATGCCGCAAGAAATACAAAGCCAAAGAAACCGTCAAACTAGATGAGCACATCCTCATCCCCGGCTTGATCAATCTACACGCCCACGCTGCCATGACACTCATGCGCGGCATGGCAGACGATCTACCGTTAATGGAGTGGCTGGAAAAACACATTTGGCCAGCCGAAGCGGCCCATCTTTCGGCAAAGTTCGTCTATGACGGCACTCGCTTGGCCTGCGCCGAAATGCTTAAAGGTGGCATCACCTGTTTCAACGACATGTATTTCTACCCGGAAGCCACCGCCAAAGCCGCCAGCGAAATCGGGATACGCGCCGCGATAGGCATTGCCACACTGGAGTTTCCAACGCCGTACGCCAGCGACGCTGATGACTATCTAAACAAAGGGCTGGCTGTTCGAGAAAAGTGGCTGGATCACCCGCTAATTAGCTTCACTCTCGCCCCCCACGCACCGTACACGGTTTCAGATAGCACCTTTCAACGCATCCTGACACTGTCCGAACAACTCAACTTACCGATTCACTGCCATATTCACGAAACTCAGGGCGAACTCGAATCCAGCCAGCAGCAACACAACACGAGCCCAATTCAACGACTCAACCAGCTCGGCCTGCTCGGCCCTGGATTTATCGGCGTACATGCCGTGCACATGGATGACGCTGCATTAAAACTTGCCGCAGAAACCGGACTATCAATTGCACACTGCCCAACATCGAATCTTAAACTCGGTTGTGGCATTGCACCTGTAGCAAGAATGCGACAACTGGGGATCAATGTTGGACTGGGCACCGATGGCGCCGCAAGCAACAACCGACTCGACCTCTTTGGCGAAATGAAACTGGCGTCATTACTCGCCAAAGGCAGCACGGGTGACGCCTCAGCCCTACCCGCCCACGAAGTGCTCAAAATGGCGACTATAAACGGCGCTCAGGCACTTGGCCTGGCAAATGAAATCGGGTCGATAACTATCGGCAAGCTCGCCGACCTATGCGCAATAAATTTAGGTCATTTAGAGAGCAAACCCTGCTTTGATCCCGTATCTCATTTGATTAATGTTGCCGGAAGAGAATCAGTTAGCCACGTATGGGTGGGAGGAAAGTGTTGCGTAGACCACAAAACCTTGAAGAATCTCGACCAAAATGACTTGGATTCCGCAATCGCCCTATGGCAAAATAAGCTCGAAGTCCGTCGGGAGCATTAATTTTCCCCAATGCGGGTTAAAAATTTCCAAATTTTCTTTAACGAGGGAAAACAATGATTAAGAATATCGCTAAGAAATCCATGATTCTTGCACTGCTGGCCGGTATCGGCTTCGGTGCTTCCATCGCTCAGGCTCAAGAGCGCGTATACGTTATCGATCAACGCAACGTTGTTGCCAAGAGCGGTACCGGCCTGTGCTGGCGCACCGGTTACTGGACCCCGGCAGCTGCTGCCAAGGATCCGGCTGGTTGCGAATGCGACAAAGACCTTCTGCCGAAGGAAGTCTGTGACAAGAACGCCGCTGGTGCTGCTGCCGGTGGTCCGAAGCCAGCTGGTGAGAAGATCACCGTCGCTGCTGACGCACTGTTCGACTTCAACAAAGCTGTTCTCCGTCCGGCTGGTAAAGCCAAGCTTGACGAGCTAGTCTCCAAGGCTAAAGCCATCAAGCTGGAAGTTATCCTTGCTGTTGGCCACACCGACCGTATCGGTGGCGATGCTTACAACCAGAAGCTGTCTGAAAAGCGTGCTGCTGCTGTTAAAGAGTACCTGGTTTCCAAAGGTATCGAAGCTAACCGCGTATACACCGAAGGCAAGGGCAAGAAGCAGCCTGTAACCGGCGACAAGTGCAAGGGCGCAGCTAAGTCCAAAGCACTGATCGACTGCCTGCAGCCTGATCGTCGTGTTGATATCGAAGTTATCGGCACCAAGTAATCTGCTGA
>CAYRBE010000300.1:0-2240 GCA_964422345.1 uncultured Dechloromonas sp. | reverse complement strand
CAGGCAAACAGGCCGACGAGAAGCTTGGAAACTTTCATTGTTTTCTCCTCCAGAGATGAAGTCGCGGAATTTTATTGAGTTACGACTGAGTGGAAGTATTACGAAAGAGAGAATTTTTGCGTATTGTGGATATCCACAATACGCAAGCCACAATGAAAAACCGCCGGACTCACCGGCGGTTTTTGATCAGAAGTTTTACTGCAATCAGTTATGTTGAACAATCGGCCGCGGACTATGCGGGATTTCGATTGATGGCGCATCATCCAGCACCAATTCAGGGAAATCAGCCTCATCCTGGGTTTCGTTATTCAGAACCGCCGTCAAGCGATCCGTATCAAGCTCTTTGCACCACTTCGCAACAACCAGCGTAGCTACACTATTGCCAATAAAATTGGTCAGGGCACGCGCTTCAGACATGAAGCGATCAATCCCGAGAATCAGCGCCAGACCGGCAACCGGCACTGTGCCAACCGCCGAGAGGGTTGCAGCCAGCACAATAAAGCCGCTACCAGTGACGCCTGCAGCCCCCTTGGAGGTGAGCAATAAAATAACCAACAGAGTAATTTGTTGCGAAAGATCCATCGGAGTATTGGTTGCCTGAGCAATAAATACGGCCGCCATCGTCAAATAAATGGCTGTGCCATCAAGATTGAACGAATAACCGGTCGGCACCACCAAGCCAACAACTGATTTTGCCGCACCGGCATTTTCCATTTTAGCCATCAGACGTGGCAAAGCCGACTCAGACGACGAAGTACCGAGCACCAGGAAAAGCTCTTCCTTAATGTACTTGATCAACTTGAAGATCGAGAACCCATGGAATGCCGCAATACTTCCCAATACCCCGACAATAAATACAACGCAGGTAACATAGAAGGCTCCCATCAAACTGGCCAATTGCGTCAGGCTACCCAGTCCATGTTTGCCGATGGTATAGGCCATCGCACCGAAAGCACCAATCGGGGCCACCTTCATGATCACGCCAACGATACCAAACAGCACATGTGACAGCTTTTCAATCAGTTCAAACACCGGCTTGCCACGCTCGCCAAAGGCGTGCATTGCATAGCCAAACAGGATGGAGACAAACAGCACCTGCAACATGTCACCTTTGGCAAAGGCATCGACCACGCTGGTCGGGATGATGTTCATCAGGAAATCAGCCGTTGACTGCATCTTTCCGGGTTCGGCATATTTTGAAATGGACTTGGCATCCAGCGTGCTCGGGTCGACGTTCATGCCGACACCCGGTTGCCAAATATTGACCACCACCAGACCAATCACCAGCGCAATCGTGCTAACGATTTCAAAGTACAGCACGGCGAGGCCGCCAGTTTTGCCGACCTTCTTCATGTCTTCCATGCCGGCAATACCGACCACGATGGTACAGAAGATGATCGGCGCAATAATCATCTTGATCAGCTTGATGAAGCCGTCACCTAAAGGCTTCATTGCGGCACCGGTATCGGGATAAAAATGGCCTAATCCCACGCCAATAACAATGGCCACGATGACCTGAAAATACAAACTCTTGTAAATCGCTTTTGAGGCCATAAAGACAGTGCTCCTGTAATGGCTGATTTGAGAAATTTCTTAGCGGCCGCAGTATGCAAGCGAAAATCACATCAAACTATTGTGGATATCCGACTTGTGGATGACCACAATTGGCAAAGGACAAATGCCGTGATGTACCATTTGCCGATGCTCACCCTTTCTCCTGTCACCCACAATAGTGCCCGCCGCCTGCGCTGGCTTCTTGCGCTACCAAAACTCGGCATAGTTTTGCTGCTAGCGGCGCTACTCTCCCTGCTGTGGTTGCTGCACAAGAATGAGCTAGAAGAAGACCGCACATCGCTGATCAAGGATGCACTCTGGCTGGAACAAAATATCCGCTTTCACCTAAGCGGCAACGAGGATCAACTACAGCAACTGGCCTCCGAAATGGGCGAACTGGACGATAGTGCGAAAACATTCCGGATTCGGGCCAATCATCTATTGAAAAACAACCCCGAACTAACCCAGTTACTGTGGTTCAACGCCAAACGCAAAGTAGTAGATGCACTCCCCAGCACGACCCGTCCGGAAAGTGAAATTGAAATATTTGGCCCGCCAGTGACTGAAAAAGCATTCGAGATGGCCGGCCGCCTGGGTAAGCGAGTTTATAGCGAGCCATTCTTTCTGGAAGGCAATCGCGCCCACATTGAAGTCATGTTCCCAATTTTTCGCGAACGCAGTTTCAA
>CAYRBE010000299.1:0-2250 GCA_964422345.1 uncultured Dechloromonas sp. | reverse complement strand
CCAAAACCTTCACGTGCCGCGGTCAACCGGGTGCGCTGGGTCGAATCACCACCGACATCCGCCCCCCAGGCCTGATAAGCCACCGTTGCCGCCGAGAAGCCAAGATAAGTCAGGGCCAGCGAAGCCAACAGCCAGATACCGGCCTGTTCAGCCGGCGGGTTAAGCAGGGCGACGAATCCGATGGCAAAAGGAATCAGCGCCAGCGCCACCATGTGCCGCCGCGAAACCCGATCAGCCAGCCAGCCCAGCCACGGGTCGATGCCCGCGTCGAGCAAGCGGGCGCCGAGCAGGATAAAGCCAAGGACAGCCAGTTCCATTCCCGCCACTTCCGCGTAATAACGCGGCACATGGACGTAGATCGGCAGCGCAGCAAAGGCCAGCGGCAAGCCGAGCAATCCATAGGAAAACGGGCGGGTTTGGCTCATCTCAACCAACCGGCGGTTTGAGCAAGGCTGTTCGCAGATCCGGCGCGCTGGTCTTGGGGTCGAGCCAGATAGCGAAGAAGGCTCGGGCAAAAGCCGGGTCATCGACGCTGCCGATCAGCTGGTAATTGAAGAAAAACCGGGCGCGCTCGGGCTGGTACTGACCGATGATATGGTCACCCGGTTTAACGTTGGGAAACAGCCGGGTCATCTGCTCACCCCAACGCTTCAAGGTCGCTTCGTCAGCCAGTCCGAGATTGCGGATTTCCTTGACGCTGGCTTCGGCAATGGCCTGCCCTTAAAGATTGCGTTTGTAAGTCAGCTTGAGGGCGAGCGGCGGGCGCAGCGGGTCTTCCGCCGCCCACAAACTGGCTTCATAAACCAGAAAGCCGAAGCGCCGAAATTCACCGGTGCCCCAACGTTTGAGACTGGCGGTCGGGTCGCTCGAAGCGTAAGCAGCAAACGGCGCGGCGAGCAGCCCCAGCAGCAAGGTCCGGCGGTGGCTGGACGGTGCACGGTTTTTGCCCTTTTGGGGCTGTGCACCGCAGCATTCGCCGCGGCTAGCGGTGGGCGAGTTCAAACTGCACCACATCGACGTTACCTGCCAAAAAGCCGGCCTCGCAATAACACAGGTACATGCGCCAGAGGCGACGGAAGTTTTCATCAAACCCCTGCGCCGCGATTTCCGGCCAGCGAGCTTCAAATGCCAACCGCCACTCGGCCAGCGTCCGGGCATAGTCGAGACCAAAGGCAAACTCGTCCTTGACGACCAGCCCACGCTTTTCAGCAGCAGCACGGAAGGCCGAACGGGACGGCAACATGCCGCCCGGGAAGACATATTGCTGGATGAAGTCAGTGCCCTTGCGATAGCTGGAAAACAGGTCATCGCGGATGGTGATGCTCTGCACCACAGCCCGGCCACCCGGCTTAAGCGCATCGGCAATGGTCTTGAAGTAGCTATCCCAGAATTTTTCACCCACTGCTTCAAACATCTCGATCGACACGATGTGATCGAATTTTTCCTGCGTATCACGGTAGTCCTGCAAGCGCAGGTCGGCTTGCGGCACGCGTTTCTGCGCCCATGCCAACTGTGCTGGAGACAGCGTCAAGCCGGTGATGGCCAAGCCATCGCCGACTGCCATTTCGGCAAAGCCGCCCCAGCCACAGCCGATTTCGAGCACGCTTTCGCCCTTTTTCGCCTGCAGGCGATCCAGAATGCGGCGGTATTTGGCGTGCTGGGCGCTTTGTAATGAACCATCATCGGTAGCGCGATAAATTGCGGCGGAATAACTCATGCTCGGATCGAGCCAGAGTTTGTAAAAATCGTTGCCGAGGTCGTAATGCGCCATAATGTTGCGCTTGCTACCGGTCCGGCTATTGCTGTTCAGCCAGTGCCGGACACGTGCAGCAAGCAGGTTACGCCATGAGCCATAAACCGCCTTTTTCAAGGCATCACGATTGCTCGCCAACAGTCTGAGCAGGCCGGTAATGTCCGGCGAATCCCAGTGACCATCAAGGTAGGCTTCAGCCAGTCCGATGTCGCCACGCGCCAGCACCATACTGAACGTTGCCTCATCATGCACATGCAGGCTGACACCGTGTTCGCCATCGCCAAACAAGGCGCTGGAGCCATCGGGCAAACGCACTTCGAGCATGCCACCCAGAATTTTTTCAAGTAGTTTGAAAACGAGTCGGGTATCGCGGGCCAGCGGTTCATTGCCGCGCAGAATCATCGTGTTGTTCATTTGGGTGACTCCCGGAGAGGTTGAGATACATGAGCGCCAATGAAAGGCACTCCTTTGAGCCAGAGTTTCAAGGCTTGCCAGTG
>CAYRBE010000298.1:352-2254 GCA_964422345.1 uncultured Dechloromonas sp. | reverse complement strand
GTTCTTCCCCGGCAACGGTGGTGGCGATCGGCTCGATCCTGCTGCCGGCCATGGTAAAGGCGGGATTCCCCAACAAGTTCGGGGCGGGTGTCATCACCACCTCGGGTGCGCTGGGTATCCTGATTCCGCCCTCGATCGTGATGGTGATGTACTCGGTGGCGACCAACACCTCGGTCGGCGCCCTGTTCATGGCGGGCGTCGTGCCGGGCATCGGCCTGGCCATGGTCCTGGGCGGAGTGACGTATTACCGCGCGAAGAAATTCAATTATCCGCGCCTGCCGAAAGCGACCTGGACCGAGCGCCTGAAGGCTTTCAAAGAGTCGGCTTGGGGCCTGCTGCTGATCGTGATCGTCATGGGCGGCATTTACTCCGGGATGTTCACGCCGACTGAAGCGGCAGCGATGAGCGCGGTCTACGCTTTCATTGTCGCGGTCTTTGTCTACAAGGACCTCGGCATGAAGGATGTGACGCGCGTTCTGCTCAATTCGGCCAACATGTCGGCGATGCTGCTCTACATCATCACCAATGCCGTGCTGTTCTCCTTCATCATGACCAACGAGAACATTCCGCAAGCGCTGGCTGACTGGATGCTGGGCAACGGGCTAGGTGTTATCACCTTCCTGCTCGCAGTCAACGTGATTTTGCTGCTCGCCGGCAATTTCATGGAGCCGTCATCCATCGTCCTGATCTTCGCGCCTATCCTCTTCCCGGTGGCGATTGCACTCGGCATCCATCCGGTGCACTTCGGCATCCTGATGGTGGTCAATATGGAGGTCGGCATGTGTCACCCACCGGTCGGTTTGAATCTCTATGTCGCGTCGGGGATCACCAAGATGGGGATTACTGAACTGACCATTGCCGTCTGGCCGTGGTTGCTCTCCAT
Organism: uncultured Dechloromonas sp.; assembly: GCA_964422345.1. GTDB lineage: Bacteria > Pseudomonadota > Gammaproteobacteria > Burkholderiales > Rhodocyclaceae > Azonexus. Next base: position 1,371 of record CAYRBE010000298.1, on the reverse strand, counting down.
GCTCGGCTTCCTGGTCGTCGTCACCTACTGGCCGGATCTCTCGCTCTGGCTGCCACGGACGATGGGCATGTTGTAACTTGGTTTAACCAAGGTTCAAGAAAGCCCCGGCCATTATGGTTGGGGCTTTTTCGTTTACCGCTGGGGCCTGTGGCACAATCCCGCCTCGCCCATCGTATTAGTTGATCATGAAATTCGCCCTCTATCTCATCGCTTTCGTCATTGCCGCCTTGGTGATCCCGTTTTTTATACCCATCGGCGGTAAAACCGAAGGTGTTGATCCCAACAGCAATCTGCCCTGGCAAATTACGCTGGATGGGCAGGGTGGTAGCTCGGTTTTCGGTTTGAAGCCAGGTGTTAGTACGCTGGGTGAAGTGCGGCGACGCTTTGAGCCTGAGCTGGAGTTGGCGATTGTTGCCCAGCCCGACGAAATTGGTGCCTTGGAAGGCTATTACTCCTCGGTTTCCCTTGGTTTCGTGATGGCGAAGATGATTGTTACGGTCGACGCCAAAAATGAGCTGATTTTTGCCATGCGCGAACGGGCTTTGAAGGCCAAACACATGGAAAGCACGACGCGCAAGATCACGCTGAATGCCGAGGATGTGGCGGCGGCTGATTTAATGCCGGTCAAGGCGATCAGCATCATCCCGACGGTCAATCTGGATGAGGCAACGGTGATCCAACGCTTTGGCCAGCCGGGCGAGCGGGTGGTGGTTTCCGAAAAGCGCGTCCATTTGCTTTATCCACAGCAAGGGCTGGATGTATTGGTCGATAGTGACGGCAAAGAACTGATGCAATACGTCGCGCCACGCAATTTTGCCAGTCTTCGCGAGCCGCTTCTGGCGGCTGTCGCTGCAAAACCGGCGAGCCAGTAAGCCGGGATTTTGCATTGCTTCTCTGCTAAAATAACCGGTTTTTCAACTGACTAGCTTTTGCGGAGCAATTAAATGGCTATCGAACTTGCACTCTCCATCATCAAACCTGACGCTGTTGCCAAGAACGTTATTGGCAAGATTTATTCC
>CAYRBE010000298.1:0-342 GCA_964422345.1 uncultured Dechloromonas sp. | reverse complement strand
TACGCCGTGCACAAGGCTCGTCCTTTCTTCAAGGATCTGGTTTCCTTCATGACCTCCGGTCCGGTTATGGTTCAAGTGCTCGAAGGCGAAAACGCCATCGCCAAGAACCGCGAACTGATGGGCGCTACCAACCCGAAAGAAGCTGCTGCCGGCACCATTCGCGCTGATTTCGCTGAATCGATCGATGCCAACGCCGTGCACGGTTCTGACGCACCGGAAACCGCCGCTGTTGAAGTTGCGTTCTTCTTCCCGGGTCTGAACGTTTACTCAGGCCGTTAAGAAACACCAATGACCGTCAATTTGCTGGATTTCGATGGCGAAAGCCTGACTGCCTGGTTTGCC
>CAYRBE010000297.1:0-2294 GCA_964422345.1 uncultured Dechloromonas sp. | reverse complement strand
TCAGCGCCAGACTCCCCCTTTAAACCCCTCCCCCGCAGCGCCGGCGGAGGGGTTTATGCTTTGGGGCTCCCCAAAAGTCGGCGCCGGCGAGACGGCGTTGATTGATTTGATGCTATTATGGATGTGTTAAATAGCATCATTAAATACATCAGATTGCTTCCGGCGGAGATTCCATGGATACCATCTTTACCAATATGACGGTCAGCGTCACTGAACTGAAGCGCAATTTCGCCAGTATTATCAAGCAGGCAGACGAAAATCCCGTGGCCATACTCAACCATAACCGACCCGAGGCCTATCTGTTGCCGGCGGCGCATTACGAACGGCTTATGGCCTACCTGGAAGATCTGGAGGATGCCCGGATGGCGCACGATCGTGCCAACGGCCCCTTCGTTGAAGTGGGCCTGGATGAGCTATAAGCTGCGCTTTCACGAACTGGCGTTGGCGGAGTGGAGAAAACTCGATGGCAGCGTGCGCGAGCCATTGAAGAAAAAGCTCGAAGAGCGACTGAACAACCCCCGCGTGCCTTCCGCCGCCCTCTCCGGCATGCCCGACTGCTACAAAATCAAGCTAACGCGAATTGGCTATCGACTGGTATATCGCGTTGATGACGACGTGGTGTTTGTTACCGTGATCGGTGTCGGCAAAAGAGACAGGCAGCAAGTCTATGAAGCAGCGCGATCGAGGCTGCGGAAAAGTTAGTCGTGATTGCTCTTGAAGCCAACAGCGCACGGGAAACCGTGGTCTGTCCCTTCATGAGAAAGTAGGCCAGCGCCAGACTCCCCCTTGAAAACCCCTCCTCCGGATTGCCGGGGGAGGGGTTTTAACTTTTGGGGACGCCACAGCCACCCCCCCCAGAGAAAGTCGGCGCCGGCGGTACGGCTGGGCTGTTGTGCAAAAACCACAAAATATGTCTTTCGGCCTGCGAAAAGCACCGTGATGATTGTCTGCCACCCGGCCGTCAGGCGAGAATGCTCCCAGCTTCCCGGATTCGGGTAGTGGCAGCGAGTAGTGACCGACCACGTGGTGTCATTGCAAACTGTTCAAACCAACTCTCTTATTGGAGAAATATAAATGCAAAAGAAAATTATCGCTCTGGCAATCGCTGGTCTGGTATCGGGCAGCGCGTTTGCGCAGTCGACCGTAACGATCACCGGTCTGTTCGACACCGGCGTCCAAATGTTCTCGGCCGAAAACGCCGGCGCCACGACCCGCACCAATCGTGTCGGTTCCGCCAGCAACTCGGCTACCACCAACCTGACCTTCCTTGCTCAGGAAGACCTCGGCGGCGGCATGAAGGCTGGTCTGTGGCTTGAGACCGACCCGACTGCCGGTTCGGCCAACGCAGCAGCTTCCCTGCTGAACAGCCAGAACTACCTCTGGGTCTCCGGTGGCTTCGGTAAGGTTTCCCTGGGCTTCATGAACAACTTCGCCCTGACTTCCGCACTGCAAGCGCAGCCGTTCGGCGTCGGCATGGGTGGCGGCTACTCCGGCGCCTTCGGTCGTCTGAATGGCACGGGCGTCATTGGTGCCCCGGCTACGGTTGCCGCCGCAACCAACGCTGCTGCCGCTGGTTTTGCCGGTGCCCGCGATATTCGCGCCAACAACTCGGTCAAGTGGGATAGCCCGAGCTTCTCCGGCTTCAGTGGCGGCCTGATTTATCGTGCGCCCAACTCCGGTTCCGGCAACGTTGCTGCTGACGCTGACGGCCAGGCCCAGATTGGCCTGAACTACAACAACGGCCCGCTGAACCTGTCCTACACGCACTCGAACATTCAGACGAACGTTGCCGGCATGAATACGGGTGTTACCACGCATAACCTGCTTGGCGCCAACTACACCTTCGCTTCCGTGACCCTTTACGGCGGCTGGACGTCGTCGAAGGTGAACGGCGTTGCTGCTGCTGCTCCCGCTGCAGACGCGCGTTCCTGGAACGTTGCTCTGAAGTGGCAGGCAACTCCCAGCATGGCTGTCATGGCCAACTTCCTGCGCTCGGATGACAAGCTGGTCGCCGATCAGGACCGTAACCTGAACGCCCTTGGTCTGGACTATGCGATGAGCAAGCGCACCACCGCCTACGTGCGTTGGGAAGGTGGCGACAACGACAAGTCGGCTACGACCGGTTTCAACAGCGGCAAGTTCAACCGCACCGCTGCTGGCCTGCGTCACTCCTTCTAATATCGCGCCGACCTAGTGTCGGCATGATGTTGGAAAATCAAAGCCACCCTTCGGGGTGGCTTTTTTTTGCTTTCCTGCATCAAGAAAACTAAAGGGGCCAGGGTCGAATTAACTCG
>CAYRBE010000296.1:0-2295 GCA_964422345.1 uncultured Dechloromonas sp. | reverse complement strand
AATCCCTCCCTCTCCGCCAGTGTAACAACTGGCAAATCGGTGAAAAATAGAACTAGCCTCGGTCTTCACGGATTGAGGCTTTTTTCTTTTTTGGTCAGCCCACCACTCAGCCCACCACTTGATGCATTGCTTGAGTTCATTGTGTTCCTACGTCTTGGTGTTTATAAGCTAACTGGAAATGAAAAAATAAACCTAATCAAACTTTTTGATCATAACGGTTAGTCGTTTTTTTTGCCAATGCTTGGTATTACTGAACTTTGGTTTATGTTAGGTTTGGTTACTATTACAATCAATGCAATTTAACTATATTGGTATATGACATGGCTTGGTTTGGCTCTGGTCGGGATCGTCAAGCACACAATGCCTCAAGTGACCGAAGCCGATTGTTTGGTGATTTGACTGCCCGTGAGTTGCGCATCATTAATGGCTTCATGCATAAGCGTCATTTTTTGGCTGGTGAAGTGATTTTTGATGCAGGCGAGCAGGGGCAGGCGCTGTATGTCATTGATAGCGGGAAAGTGGCCATCTGCCTTGATGGTCAGTTGGATAAACCCCTCGCCGAGTTACAAACCCACGATTTTTTCGGAGAGCTGGGGCTGCTCGATGATTGCCCTCGTTCCGCACAGGCCAGAGCCGTCGCGCCCACTGAACTTTCTGTCTTATTCCGGCAGGATTTTGAAAGTCTGATGGCGGCGCACGCGCGAATCGCTTCCAAAATTTCTCTTCAGCTTGCGCAGCATCTTGGCAAAAGAATGCGCCAGATGTTGGCCAGCATGCCGGGTGGGGAAGTCCTGCAGTGAGTATTTCCCGTAATGCTTATCGTGCTGGTCCGCTGGTTTGGGTGGCAAACATTGTTAGCACCTGCCTGATTCTGTTTTTCTTCCAAAAAATCCTGTGGCTGGTTGTGCCTTTTGTGCTTGCCTTAGTTATTTACTACGCTTTGTTGCCAATCAAGCAGCGTTTCGTTTTGACCGGTGTCAGTCACGATAGCGCTGCGGTTCGGGTAGGCACTGGTGCGCTGGCTGTTTTCATGTTGCTGGTGGTGCTTGGTATTCCCAAACTTCTTGCTGCATCGGTGATGTGGCAAGAATCCACCATGCGCTACCTGAATGGCGGTACGACAGTGGTGATGGCGACAATTGCTCAACTGGAAAACCGCTTCACCATTCTTTCTCAGGCGCGTGTGACTGAGGCTATTGCCACACAAATCACCGATTTCTCGGCCCACTTTGCCGAGAAGTATTTGACCACCATCGCCGTGTCGATTGCTGCCTGGTCGCCCACCTTGTTGCTGGCACCATTTCTGGCGTTTTTTATGCTGCGCGATGGCTGGCGTTTCAGGAAGTTTCTGCTGCGAGCCGTGCCCAATGCCTACTTTGAGCGCAGCCTGTTTTTGATGGCGCAGATTGACCGAACCGCAAGGCTCTACTTTATTGGTTTGATCGAACTCACCTTGCTCGACACCTTCTGCCTCGCTGGCGGCTTATGGTTGATCGGTGTGTCCGCTCCCTTGTTGCTCGGTTTGGTCACCGCTGTTCTGGCCTGGATTCCGTATATCGGATCAATCCTCGGTTGCGTGCTGGTGGTACTGGTTGCGGCCACTGATTTCCCCGGCGACCCCGGCGTAGTCTACGCTGCAGTCGGCCTGTTTATTCTGGTGCGCTTGCTCGACGATTTTTTCTTCATGCCGATGACCATCGGCAAAAGCCTCAACATGCACCCCTTGCTGACTGTGCTGATGATTTTTGTCGGTGGTGCGGTGGCCGGCGTTCCCGGCTTGATGCTGGTTTTGCCGGTGTTGGGCATCATCATGGTGCTGGGTGAAAACCTCGGCATGTTGCTGACCGATACTCGGCTACGGGCGCGCTACAAACATGAGCAGGCGCTACGCCAGCAACAGGTGACGCGGGATTTAACCCTGCGCTGAGTTGTTGCTGAAATCCTGTTGCTGACGAAGCCGGGATTATTTCCGGCTGGCTCGAACCAGTTTGCCCTTGCCGCCGCGGTTACCCCGGCAAAATTCGAGGCGTTCGCCTTTGAGCTTGCCGGCAACGCCATCCACCACCGGAATGATGTCTTCCAACCCCATTTTGCCGGGGTTGGCATCAATCAGCTTAAGGCCGCGGCCTTTGGCGAGCAGGCGGATTTCCTCAAGATTGAAGACAACGGCCCGGCCATCCTTGGTTACGCAGGCGACTTCGCCATCCATTGGCGAGAGCATGAAAATCGCCGGGGCTTCGCCTTCACCAAGCGACAGGAAAGCCTTGCCCGCTTTGCCGCGCGACATGAAATCCT
>CAYRBE010000295.1:0-2305 GCA_964422345.1 uncultured Dechloromonas sp. | reverse complement strand
GCCAAATCCAGCAAGACACCCGCCCAGACCACCAGCACCATGAGCAGCGACACCAACACCGCTGCGCTCCCGATGTCTTTGGCGCGTTTGGCCAGGCGGTGGTTTTCCAGACTGACCCGATCAACTACTGCCTCAATCGCTGAGTTAAGCAACTCGACGACCAGCACCAACAAGACGCTGGCGATCATCAAGCCCCTTGCCAACCACGGCACCGGCACGAAGAATGCGGCGGGAATCAGCACCAGCGCCAAGCGAACTTCCTGCCGGAAGGCGTCTTCGCAGAGATAGGCCGCCTTCAACCCGGCAATCGAATAATTAAAAGCATTCCACACCCGGCGTAGGCCGGTCTTGCCTTTAAAGGGCGATTCATTGGCGGGGTCCAGCCCGAGGTCGTGCGATGAGCGGTCGTTCATGGTTGCTCCAGCGCAGCCTGAGGATAGACGGCAACTTGCGATGTTTTTTGCTCAAGCTGCGCCCCGGCCAAATCCCGGTACAGTGTCGCCAGCCGGGTTGCCATCGCCACGTCCGACCATTCTGCGGCAAACTTTGGCGCATCTTCCCGCAGGTGCTTCCAGGTGGATGGCCCGTTCAGATATCCGGCGACCATTTTCCCGAACACGGTCGGCTCAGCCGGCGGAGAAATTGAGCCGCGCCCCGAGGCCAAAATGTCGATCGTGCCCATTTCCGCCAGCGCAACCACCGGCAGTCCGGCGGCCATCGCTTCGAGCAACACCAAGCCTTGCGTCTCAGTGCGCGAGGCAAAAACAAAAACGTCGGCGGCGGCGTAGCAATCCGGGAGTTCCTGTGCCCGGTCGAGGTAGCCAATAAACTGAACAGAATCCCGCAACCCAAGAAGCTTTACCCGCGCCTTCAGCTCATCCATCGCCGGGCCTTCTCCGGCAATCACCAGAAGAACATCAGGGCGCAAGTTGCGGACATGAACCAACGCATCGAGCAGGAAGCCAATATTCTTTTCATGCGCCACCCGGCCAACAAACAAAGCCACCGGACGGGTTGAAAGTATGCCGTGACGGAAACGGAAGGCGATGCCGTCGCCACGGGCAAACTGGCTGAGCGGAATACCGGTTGGCAAAACATGCATCGGCGTCTTCACGCCATAGTCTTGCAGCCGCTGTTGCATTGCGGTCGAAGGCACCACCACTGCGTCGAGGGCATTGCACTGGCGGCGCGACAAGCCCCGCGCCTGACCGCGCAACCAACCGGAGGGAAGGAATGAGGCGTAGTGCTGGATGTATTCCTCAAACAGCGTGTGGTAAGTCGCCAGCACCGGCAGGCCCAGTTTGCGTGCGGCCTTCAAGCCAGCGTAATGGGCAACGAAAGGCGTCTGAATGTGGATCAGGTCGCAGCCTTCAGCCGCGGCCAACACGGCGCGGTGCATCGCGCCCCAGCCGACCAAGCGATCTTCGCGGTCACCGGGAATCGGCCGGCCGGGAACGCGAATAATTCCTTCACTCTCCGGCTCATCGCCATAGCGCGGCACCACCAACCTGACCTCAATGCCCTGCTCGGCCAGCGTATTACGGAAGGTTTCAATCGAGGTTGAAACCCCGTTGATCCGGGGAAAATAGACATCAGACACCATCAAAATACGCATTCAAACCTCCGCATGTTCGGGTTCATTTACCGGCTCGGCCAGGGCGGGCAATATCTGGCGCATGCCCCAGGCCACCAGCTCAAGCCGGCCGTCAAAGTGCTCGACAATCGCGGTGCAGGAATCAACCCAGTCACCGCAATTGATATAAGTCAGGCCATCGACCTCGCGGATCGTCGCCCAGTGGATATGGCCGCAGATCACGCCATCCAGCCCACGCTCACGGGCGTGGTGAATGGCCGAATCTTCAAAATCAAACATGAAAGTCAGCGCCGTTTTGACCTTGCGCTTGGCGTAGCCCGCCAGTGACCAATAGCCGGGAATCCCCAGCTTGCGCCGCCCCCATGAGAGAAGGCCGTTGATCATCACCAGCAGGTTATAGGCTTTGTCACCGAGCACCGCGACCCAACGATGGTGGCGTGTCACCTGATCAAACTGGTCACCGTGAATGAGCAGAAAACGCCGGCCATCGGCGGTTTCGTGCACCATTTCGCTGACCACTTCGATGTCGCCAAAGATGATTCCACAGTAGTCACGCAGCGCCTCGTCGTGGTTGCCGGGGATGAACACCACGCGATCACCATGCCGGGCGCGGCGCAGTAGTTTCTGCACCACCGTGTTCTGTGCCGCCGACCAGTGGATGCTGCGGCTCATCGCCCAGAAGTCGATGATGTCGCCAATCAGAAAGGTCTG
>CAYRBE010000294.1:0-2309 GCA_964422345.1 uncultured Dechloromonas sp. | reverse complement strand
TCGGGTTCGGGTAAGTCGACGCTGATCAAATGCGTCAATGGTCTTGAGCCTTTCCAGTCCGGCGACATCATCGTCAATGGCATTTCGGTCGGTGATCCTAAAACCAACTTGTCCAAACTGCGCTCGCATGTCGGCATGGTGTTTCAGAACTTCGAGCTTTTCCCGCACATGAGCATTATTGAAAATCTGACCATTGCCCAGATCAAGGTGCTGGGTCGCGGTCAGGATGAAGCGGCTGATAAAGGCATGAAATTGCTGGAGCGGGTCGGCCTCAAGGCGCAGGCGGCCAAGTTCCCCGGCCAGTTGTCAGGCGGCCAGCAGCAGCGGGTAGCAATTGCCCGAGCGTTGGCGATGGATCCGATCTGCATGCTGTTTGATGAGCCGACTTCGGCGCTTGACCCGGAAATGGTCAATGAAGTACTCGATGTGATGACCGAACTGGCGCAGGAAGGCATGACCATGATGTGCGTGACGCATGAAATGGGCTTCGCCAAGCGCGTCGCCATCCGGGTGATCTTTATGGATCAGGGCCGTATCGTCGAGGATGACAGCAAGGAAGCCTTCTTTGCCAATCCGCGCTCCGAGCGGGCGCAGCAATTCCTCGCCAAGATTCTGCATCACTAAAAAGAACATAAGAGGAGACAGCATGAATTACCGAATCGAGCATGACCTGCTCGGCGACGCCGAAGTTCCGTCCAACGTTTACTGGGGTTTGCACGCTCTGCGGGCGATCGAGAATTATCCGATTACCGGCAAGCAGATTGGCAGCTACCCGACGCTGGTCAAGGCCCTGGCCCTGACCAAGCAGGCGGCGGCAATGGCTAACACCGAACTCGGCCAGCTTGAAAAAAGGCACGCCGATGCAATTATCGCTGCGTGTCAGGAACTGGTTGCCGGCAAACTTCACGATCAGTTTGTAGTCGATGTCATTCAGGGCGGGGCGGGTACGTCGACCAACATGAATGCCAACGAGGTGATCGCCAATCGCGGCCTTGAGTTGATGGGGCACGAGAAGGGTGAATACCAGTATCTCCACCCGATAAACCATGTGAACATGTCACAAAGCACCAATGACGTGTATCCGACAGCTTTGCGGGTGGCGACCTGCTTCTCGATTCAAAGCCTGTTATTGGCGATGGCTGAGTTACGGATAGCTTTTGCTGCCAAGGCCGAAGAGTTCAAGGATGTCCTGAAAATTGGTCGCACCCAGTTGCAGGATGCTGTGCCGATGACCTTGGGGCAAGAGTTTTCGACCTACGCCGTCATGCTGCACGAAGATGAGCTGCGGCTCGGCGAAGCGATTGCCCTGATCCGCGAAATCAACCTCGGCGCCACCGCTATCGGGACGGGGATCAATACCGATATGCGCTACTCCAAGATGGCGATTGACCATCTATCAGCACTTTCCGGGCTGGATCTTGAGGCTGCGCCGAACTTGATCGAAGCAACGCAGGATTGCGGTGCCTTCGTCCAGCTTTCTGGCGTGCTGAAGCGGGTCGCTTGCAAGCTCTCAAAAACCTGTAACGACTTGCGTCTGCTCTCCAGCGGGCCGCAGGCCGGATTGAACGAAATCCATCTGCCGCCACGCGCTGCTGGTTCGTCGATCATGCCGGGCAAGGTGAATCCGGTGATTCCCGAGGTGGTCAATCAGATTGCCTTCGAGGTGATTGGCAACGACATCACGATCACGATGGCAGCAGAGGGCGGCCAGCTCCAGCTCAACGCCTTCGAGCCGATCATTGCCCATAGCCTGTTCAAGAGCATCGAACACCTCACGGCCGGATGCAAAACCCTGCGCGTTCATTGCATTGAGGGCATTACGGCAAATCGTGAGTTGCTGGCAGAGCGAGTGCGCACTTCGGCCGGTTTGGCGACGGCGCTTAATCCTTATATCGGTTACGAAAATGCCACTAAGGTGGCGCAGGAAGCACTGCGTACCGGTCGCGGTGTAGCGGAGCTGGTTGAGGAAATGGGGCTGATGGGCCGCGAAGAATTAGCGCAGGTGCTTTCGCCTGCCGTACTCACCGCACCACGGCGGGCGAGTTGAATTCTGGCTTGAAACCTTGAACAGGCCTGCGGTGAGGCAGCTTTGTCTTTTACAATGAGCCTCCTCCCGCTAGCTTGAATCATGACTGACTTTGTTCAAACCGACTTGTCCAAACGCATGAAACCCGCTCGGGTAGTCGGTTTTATCCTACTCGTAGCCGTTTTGGTTTTGGTCGCAGCATCGGCTTACAAGCTTTCTGAACAGCGTGAATTGCGCCATTTGCGGGCTGATGCCAGACATCAGCTTGATCTGCTGGCTTCGG
>CAYRBE010000293.1:0-2315 GCA_964422345.1 uncultured Dechloromonas sp. | reverse complement strand
GTGCCAGCGTCGGCAGCTTCTTGCGCCAGTTTGAAATTGAGCGAACCATCGTAAATGGCCCGGCCGGCGATGGTGCCAACCACGCCTTCAGATTCGACGGCGCACAACTGTCTAATATCCTCAATATTCGACAAGCCACCGGATGCAATCACCGGAATCGTCAACGCCTGAGCCAGACGAACAGTCGCTTCGATATTGATCCCTGACAACATGCCGTCGCGGCCAATATCAGTGTAAATAATTGATTCAACGCCGTAATCTTCGTACTTCTTGGCCAGATCAATCACATCGTGCCCGGTCAGTTTGGACCACCCATCGGTCGCCACTTTGCCATCCTTGGCATCAAGACCGACGATGATATGGCCAGGAAAGGCAACGCAGGCATCTCGCAGGAAGCCTGGGTTTTTGACGGCAGCCGTACCAATAATCACGTACGACAAGCCGTCATCGAGACAACGCCCGATGGTATCAAGGTCGCGAATGCCGCCACCCAACTGAACCGGAATATCGTCGCCGACTTCACGCAGAATCGCCTTAATCGCCGATTCATTTTTTGGCTTACCGGCAAAAGCACCATTCAAATCAACCAGATGCAGGCGGCGGGCGCCTTGCTCCAGCCAGTGACGAGCCATTTCAGCCGGGCTGTCAGAAAAAATAGTGGCCTCTTCCATCAGGCCCTGCTTGAGACGAACGCACTGTCCGTCCTTCAAATCAATTGCGGGAATAATCAGCATGAGTTTTCAAAAAGGAAGGAAATTCGGCAGGAGCGCCTAGGGTTGCCACTCAACAAAGTTTTTCAGCAGTTGCAGCCCGTCTTGCGCACTTTTCTCAGGGTGGAACTGAACGGCAAAGATATTATCCCGCCCCACGGCACAGGTAAAGGGGATGCCGTACTCGGTCGTCCCCATCACTACATTGGCATCGGCGGGTTGAACACAATAACTGTGCACAAAATAGAAACGGGCGCCTTCTTCAATATCGCCCCACAGCGCATGTCGCTGCTGCTGCACCTGGTTCCAGCCCATATGCGGGACTTTCAGGCGCAGGCCATCCGGCCCGACCATCTGGGCATCCGGAAAGTGCCGGACATCACCGGCAAACACACCCAGACCGGCGACATTGCCTTCTTCGCTATGCTCAAAAAGCATTTGCAGGCCAATGCAGATACCGAGAAATGGCTTTTCCTTGGCGGCGGCGATCACTGCCAGGCGCAAACCACGCTCTTCCAGCTCACGCATGCAATCAGGCATCGCGCCCTGCCCCGGAAAAACCACACGCTCAGCCGCCGCAACCACGGCCGGGTCGGCGGTGACAATAACTTGTTTATCGCCCGCCACCCGCTCCAGCGCCTTCGACACCGAACGCAGGTTGCCCATGCCGTAGTCGATAACCGCGATGGTGTTGCCAGCCATTACAGCGAGCCTTTCGTCGACGGCATGACGCCAGCCATACGCGGATCAGGCGTCACCGCCATGCGCAATGCACGGCCGAAGGCCTTGAAAATCGTTTCTGCCTGATGATGGGCATTCTTGCCGCGCAGATTGTCGATATGCAGCGTCATCCCGGCGTGATTCACCAGACCGTGGAAAAACTCGCTGAACAGATCAACATCGAACGTACCAATCACCGCACGAGTGAAATCAACGTGGAGTTCCAGCCCCGGACGACCGGAGAGATCAATCACCACCCGCGACAAGGCTTCGTCAAGCGGCACATAGCTGTGACCGTAACGAGTCAGCCCCTTCTTGTCGCCCCAAGCCTTGGCCAGCGCCTGACCGAAGGTGATACCGATATCTTCAACCGTGTGGTGGGCATCGATATGTAGGTCCCCCTTGGCTTCGATGTCAATATCGATCATCCCGTGACGGGCGATCTGGTCGAGCATGTGATCAAGGAATGGCACACCAGTAGCGAACTTGCCCTGACCGGTGCCGTCGAGATTGAGACGCACAGTGATCTGGGTCTCCAGCGTATTGCGAGTAATTTCAGCTTGCCGCATGAGTTTCTTCAAAAAAAGGCTGCAAAAGGCTTTCGGTTAGAGGGGCATGATACCATTTCAGCCCAATTATGGCTTTCCGTGAACACACCATGAGTCGCTTCTGGAGCAAGGTCGTTTCCGACCTCACCCCCTACGTCCCGGGCGAGCAGCCCAAGATCGCTAATCTGATCAAGCTTAACACCAACGAGAACCCCTTCCCGCCCTCACCCAAGGCAGCCGCGGCGATTCAGGCTGAGTTGGGGAGCGATGGCGCACGCCTGCGCCTCTACCCCGACCCCAACGCTGATTTGCTGAAAGCGGCGGTGGCCAAGGCGCA
>CAYRBE010000292.1:0-2368 GCA_964422345.1 uncultured Dechloromonas sp. | reverse complement strand
CCGCCTGCAATCATTCGTGTTGATGCACTTGCCCCGGAATTTATATCCGTAGCCAGCGCTTGGGCAGCCCGACTCGGCCTTACCCAAGTTGGTGATGCCGACTATGCACTTCAGATTGGCGAAAGTGGATTACAGTTTGCCGAATTAGGCCCTGATGCCCCCGGCCCGATACGCGTTGATTTCATCACAGGAGCCGTCGCGCACCGTCGGCTTTTTGGCGGCGGCAGCGGGCAAATGATCGCCAAAGCAGTCGGCATCCAACCCGGCATTCGACCTACCGTACTCGATGCAACTGCGGGGCTAGGGCGCGATGCTTTTGTGCTCGCTGAGCTTGGCTGCACAGTCACGCTGATTGAACGCCAGGCCATCATTGCCGCGCTCTTGGCCGATGGCCTGCTTCGGGCCCAAGCAGACCCTGAAGTCGGGGCAATTGTTGCCAGAATGACCTTGCTTAACGGCAATGCAATTGATTTGATGCAGGCTTGGGGGGACTCACCGCCACAGGTGATTTATCTTGACCCGATGTTTCCTCATCGCGAGAAAACAGCCATGGTCAAAAAAGAAATGCGCCTCTTCCGCCCGCTAGCCGGCAACGATGACGATGCGCCGGCATTACTTGCAGCCGGACTGGCACTGGCCAGCCATCGCGTTGTGGTCAAACGACCCCGCAAAGCACCACCGATTGATGGCCCAAAACCGGGTTACGTGCTGGAAGGAAAATCCAGTCGCTTTGATATTTACCCGAAGAAAACCCTCAAAACCTAGCCGGGCCGGGACTCGCCCCGGCCCATTAAAATTACTTGCTAAGTTTTTCGTACATTCCGACGACGTTATCCATCACTTCAAGAATTCGCTCGCTAGTCGTTGCAATGGTCAGCGCATTGGTTTTCTTTTCGCTCAATGCACTTTCAAAGAACATCCATTGTTGACGGCCAAGCGCCAGTTCATCCTTGAGTCCGGCCGTATTGATCGGCGCAGCAGCCAGTTCATCCAGTTTCTGGGCAAACTCGGCTTTATCTTTAGTAATTTCCGCCTGTGCAGTAGCGGGCGCTACGCCCCAGGAAATTGCCTGTGAATACTTGGCCATACGCTGCGAGAGCATACGCTGACGACCTGAAACGTTAACCAGCCCACCCTGTGCACTCCCCGAGTGAGTGGCCAGTTGCCCAGTTGCCTTATTGGCAATCGCAACCACCTGATCGCTAATCTCTACAACTTTACGCGCACCATCCTGAGATGGCTTGGCTCCGATCAAAAGATCTTTGTAGCTGATCCATGCCTTTTCTAACGCAACATAGGATTCTTTGATTTCCGGGGTCGGCGCATAATTTTTCAACTCAACCAAACGCCGGTCATAAATCGGAATCACCGAATCCATCGTCCGCTTTGAGCGATCAGCATCAACGCCCATACCAATCTGAATATAAAGCTTACCAAGTCGATGCGCCTGATAGCGCAATGAACCCGCCTTATTGATGGCATCGTTAATGTTGCTCACTTGAGCAACAGCAAGATCACCTGACACAAGCAGGAAAAGCCCAATCAGGGCAGAAAATAAGGACTTCATGTCACCTCCGATATTTTTCGCAATTTAGTGCGGAAAATATCGGCAATGGTGACCAATCACAATGATTTACATCAAGTGCGACCAGGCGCTAAAAATTAAGCGTTAGGGGAGTTGGGTCAGGTAGTGAGAAATCGCCAAAATTTCCTCGTTTTTCAAGCCGCCGGTAGCGATAGACATCAATTGATTGTTACGAATTCCGGTGTTATCACGATAACGCGTAATAGAAGTATTCAAATAGACCTGCTTCTGACCAGCCAAGCGCGGATATACCTCATTTCCACGCGCCTGAGGTCCATGACAACGAACACACAATTTAGCGAACAAGTCCTTACCCTTGCTCGCCAAAGCGGGATCAGCTGCAGTTGGCACAACCGGCGCATTCGCATAAAACAAAGCGATCTGTAGACGCTCATCATCCTTGAGAACTTTGATCAGACCTTGCATGAACTGATCCTTGCGCTCTCCGCTACCAAATTTACGAATTTGCTCTAACAAATATCCTGGATTCTGCCCCGCCAGATTCGGCACTTCCGGAATTTTACTAACCCCTAACTCACCATGACAGTTAGCGCAGAAAAAACTAGCCTTCTTGCCGGCATCAACAGCGACCTTGAGTGCGGCGGGGTCGGCCTGAATTTGCTTCAAACGGTCCTGAATATCAGACTGAGCAAGCACGGCACTAGATAGCGCCCCCAAAACGGCGGCAAAAACCAACCCTCGCACAGCGCCCCCTAATAACTAGTTACTTGTATCTAGTTATTATGCCGTACCACCCACCGTTAGTCCATCAATACGAAGCGT
>CAYRBE010000291.1:0-2389 GCA_964422345.1 uncultured Dechloromonas sp. | reverse complement strand
ACAGACAATTCGCAGTAAGGCACTGAAGATTTCTCCGGGGGGCGTTAGAATTCATGCCTATTGGCTGAACCGGCCGCCCGCAAACCACGCAAGGTGATTCCTATGAAAGCTCGCAGCCTGATCGTCATTCTCGTATCACTCTGCCTTGGCGTATCAGCCAATGCCTATGCCAAAAAGGGCGGCGGCAGCCACTCAAGCTCGCACAGCACCTCACATTCAACTGATAGCCACGCAACAAGCGGCTCCAGTCTGAGCGGATCCATCAGCAAAAACACCGGATCAAGAGGCGATAGTTCTGGCAACGACGGGGTCACAGATGACAACTCGCCCTCGGGCAACATCAACACCAGCGCCACACGCCAGCAAGTTGCCGAAGAAAAGCGCAAAGCGATGGCTGACGCCAAACTGGCTCGGAGCGTAGAGCAAGCAGCGGCAGAAGCTCAGCGCAAGCAGCAGGCTGAGCAGGCAGCCGAAAAGGCGGCCGCTGCAGCCAAAGCCCGTGAGGCTGCAATGACCGATCAACAACGCGAGGCCGAAGCACTGGCCAAGCAGCAACGTGAAGCAGCATGGATTGCCCGTTGCAATATCCAGCCCGTAATGACCGACGAAGCGATTGCAACCTGCCGCGAGGTCATGACCCGCCCTGCGCCAAAGGTCGTCCCGTACAAGGAAACCTACTGATTTAACGCCATGCGCCAGCTCTGGCTGCTTGCGCTTTTTGCCTGTTTTGCCTGCCAAAGCAGCTTTGGCGGGCAAAACAACTACCCGTTTTCTATCGACACTGAAAAAAGCGGCGACGGCCATCACATCATTGCTCATAATCTTGGCCCGGCGCCGATTTCTCTCCGCCTGAGCCTGACCGACACACAGAACATTTCGCCTGACCGCAGCTTCCCGCTGTATACCGTTGTCCCACCCGGTAACCGGGCCTTCATCCTGAGCCGTATCCGCCCCGCCACAGCAAACAGCAGCTACAAGTTCAAAACGCAGGCCCAGTGGATCATCGGTGATGTAAATGCCCGCCATGCCACTGACGCCGTCTACCAACTACCGTTCCGCAGCGGGGCGAGCTACCGGATCAGTCAAGCCCCCGGCGGCCCGGTCAGCACACATAACACGCCGGAAAGCGAATACGCCGTCGATATCCCCATGCCGGAAGGCACCCCCATTCTCGCAGCCCGCGCCGGCACGGTGATCGAAACCCGAAGTCTGGAAACCATCGGCAAACAAACCCCAGACATGCTGACCAAGGCCAACGTCGTCCGCATTCTGCACAGCGATGGCACCATCGCCATCTACGCCCATCTTGCCCATAGCAGCATTCAAGTCTCGCCCGGCCAACAGGTCACCAGCGGCCAGCAAATCGCTCAGGCTGGCTCAACCGGCTACTCATCAGGCCCGCACCTGCACTTTGCCGTGCAAAGCGTGCAGCGCAATGGCGACA
Source organism: uncultured Dechloromonas sp. (assembly GCA_964422345.1). Taxonomy (GTDB): domain Bacteria; phylum Pseudomonadota; class Gammaproteobacteria; order Burkholderiales; family Rhodocyclaceae; genus Azonexus. Next base: position 945 of record CAYRBE010000291.1, on the reverse strand, counting down.
AATTCGCCACCATCTCCCTGCCCTTTAATTTCTACCTCGGCAGGCCTGCAGTGGTTTTTAGCCCGCAAACCGGTATGCTGATCAACGCTGATTACACAACGCCAGGGCGAATACCGCAGATCGTGCCGCTCAATACAATCCGCCCCGTACTCCGCTGACTTTTCTGAACCAGACACCCACCATGCTCGCCACCTGCCACACCTCAGCCACCCTCCCCGACGCGACTACGCTTGCCGCAATGAGCCATGCGCTGATTGTCCTGCCTGCCGGCGAAAGCATCGCCGAAGACTGCCCGGAGCGTGAACTGCTGCTGGCCACGCTAACCCGCCGCCGGATGGATGCAGACGAACTTGGCGACGAACCCGTTTCAGCCAATGCAGCTCAGGGCGGCCTGCGCGTCTGGTTGATGCTCGACGCTGACAATACGCCGTATGAAAATCTCAGTCTGTTGCGTGAGGGACTGGCAATTTTGCTTGAAGAAGAGCCTGCTACGGTGCACCTGCTATTTTCAGCAAAAACCGAAGCTGGCTGGATGGCCGAACTCGCCGCCTACGTTGCCCTCGCCAATGGCGAACCCCTACCTAACCGCAAGCAAAAGGATGCACCACGCCGGCTTGAAGCCCTGCATCTTTGGGGAGCCAAACCAGCCCAGCTCGATGCACCGGGACTCGCTGAAGGCAACCTGCTCGCCCGCAGCCTGACCATACTCCCGCCCAATGCCCTGACCCCGACCATCTATCGCCAGAAAATCAGCGAACTGGCCAGCCAGCAGGGTTGGGAACACGAAACCTTTGACCTGGAAAAACTTCGGAAAATGGGCGCCGGAGCTTTTGTTTCGGTAGCGCAAGGCAGCGAAATCGAAGATGCAGCAATTGTTCGCGCCTCCTACATCCCCGCCAAAGCCAAAGGGCGGATTGCGCTGATCGGCAAGGGCATCTGCTTTGA
>CAYRBE010000290.1:0-2391 GCA_964422345.1 uncultured Dechloromonas sp. | reverse complement strand
TCCTTGACCTAGACCAGTTCAAGACGCTCAACGATACATCGGGGCATGATGTCGGTGATCAACTGCTGATTGAAGTCGCGGCACGGCTGCAAAACTGTGTTCGGGAAGGTGATACCGTTTCGCGCTTGGGCGGCGACGAGTTTGTCGTCGTACTGGAGCAGCTCAGCGAGAACGAAACAGAAGCCGCCGTACAAGCTGGCGCAATCGCTGAAAAAATCATTCATAAAATCAGCTCCCCATGCAATCTCGGCACCCAGATTTACCGGGGTACAACGAGTATCGGAATTGCCCTGTTTCATGGCCAAGATATTTCGATTGAGGAGTTGCTCAAACGTGCCGACCTGGCGATGTATCAAGCCAAGGCGGCAGGCCGTAACGCAATGCGCTTTTTCGATCCTGCCATGCAAGCCGACATTAGTGCGCGGGCAGCGATGGAGGAAGATTTGTGTCACGCCATCGCTGAATCCGAGTTTATGCTTTACTACCAACCGCAAGTCAGAAATGACGGGGCGTGTACCGGGGTTGAAGCGCTGATTCGGTGGCGTAGCAGCAAGCGTGGCATGGTGCCGCCGCTTGAATTTATTCCGCTAGCCGAAGAAACCGGGCTGATTTTGCCGATTGGGAGCTGGGTTATACAGGAAGCCTGTTGGCAACTGGCTACCTGGGCCAACAATCCGGCATTTTCGAGCATTGCCATTGCAGTCAACGTCAGCGCCAAACAGTTCAAACTGCCCGGCTTTGTCGACGAGGTTCTCGCCTTCGTCGCCGGGTATCAGGTGAATCCACAACTACTCAAACTGGAAATTACCGAGAGCATATTGCTTGAAGACATTGAAGCGATCGTTGCAAAAATGACTCAGTTAAAAACGGCCGGCATACGGTTTTCACTGGATGATTTTGGTACGGGCTATTCCTCATTGTCCTATGTCAAACGTCTGCCACTGAATCAACTCAAAATCGATCAATCCTTTGTCCGGGATATTCTGATTGACCCCAATGATGCTGCGATCTGCCGCGCCATTATCGCGCTTGGCACCAGCCTAAGCCTTGAAGTGGTCGCTGAGGGTGTAGAAACTGCAGCCCAGTGGGAATTCCTCGAAAAAGAGGGGTGCACCGTAGCACAAGGCTATTACTACGGAAAACCGATGCCCTGCGCTGAATTTGAAGCATGGCAAGAGCTCAAAATAGAATCTAATCAGGCATAAAAAACGGAACCCGCAGGTTCCGTTTTTACATCTGACTACTGAAAGAATCAGCCCACCCAGCGTCGTGCATTGCGGAACATCCGCATCCACGGTGAATCCTCGCCCCAGTTTTCCGGATGCCAGGACATCTGCACGCTGCGGAAGACACGCTCCGGGTGCGGCATCATGATCGTGAAGCGGCCATCTTCGGTGGTGACTGCGGTCAAACCGCCCGGCGAACCGTTCGGGTTGTACGGATAAACTTCGGTCGGCTCACCCTTGTTATCGACATAGCGCACAGCCGAGAGCACCTTGCTCTGGTCATCGGCATTATCAAAGACTGCCCTGCCCTCGCCGTGCGAAACGACGATAGGCACTTGCGAGCCTTCCATACCGGCGAAGAACAACGACGGCGATGCCATTACCTCGGCCATCACGAAACGGGCTTCAAACTGCTCGACCTGATTGCGGCGGAAAGCTGGCCAGTGTTCAGCCCCCGGAATGATTGATTTGAGGGCGCTCATCATCTGGCAACCGTTGCAGACGCCGAGTGCGAAGGTGTCCTTACGATTGAAGAAAGCAGCAAATTCATCGCGGCAACCGTCATGCATCAGGATGGTTCGCGCCCAACCGAGGCCGGCACCAAGCACATCGCCGTAGGAGAAGCCGCCACAGGCAACCAGACCTTTGAAATCCTTGAGGCTGACGCGGCCACTCAAAATGTCGCTCATATGGACGTCCACCGCAGCAAAGCCCGCCTTGTCGAAGGCTGCAGCCATTTCGTAATGGCTATTGACGCCCTGCTCGCGCAGGATGGCGACGCGTGGGCGGTCGCCCATTTGCAGGTAGACCTTGGTGAAATCATCTTGCGGATCGAAAGTCACTTTCGGCGTCAGGCCGGGGTCGGTGACGTCGAGAATGCGGTCGAATTCCTGCTTGGCGCAGTCCGGGTTGTCGCGCATGGCCTGCATCTGATAGCTGGTTTCTGACCAGGCACGTTGCAGGTCGACACGCTTTTCACGCAGCACGCGTTTGGCGTTGCGGGTAACACGAATTTCGTCCCACTCGTTCATCGTGCCAACGAAGTGGTAAGGCACACCGCAGGCACGCAGAATAGGCGTGACCTGTTCGCGGTCAGCCCGGCGAATCTGGATCAAGGCACCGAGTTCTTCGTTGAACAGGGCGCGAACGATATGCTCGAAATCGC
>CAYRBE010000289.1:0-2393 GCA_964422345.1 uncultured Dechloromonas sp. | reverse complement strand
GTGGCGCGCTGGCGGTAGTACTCGGCAGTCAATGGCCCGGCAACATTGCCTGCAATGGCACGGTTGCGTGTTAGCGGTGCCATGACGATGCGGTTGGACAGGCTGATGTCACCGATCTGGATAGGGTCGAATAGGGTGGTCATGGTGATACTCCTTTGGGGGCTTAAGTTGGTGATTAAATTAGACTGGTCGTCTAGTTGCTGGGGTCAAGAAAAGGCCGCTGTTTGGTGCGGCCGATGAATATCGGATGAATTAACGTGAGAGTAATTGTCGGGTGAAGCTCATGGCGCTATCAAGCGCAGCGCTATTACGATGCAGTTTGCCCAGCAGGCTGGCGCCTAGCCAGAGCTGGTAAAGGGTTTGGGCGGTGGTTTGTACTTCCAGGCTCGGCAAGCTGCCATCGGCAATGCCGGCTTCGATGCAGCGGGCAATCCGGGCGACAATCTGGTCCGTCCCGTCGCGCAGCGTCAGGCGCATGGCGTCTGATAGATCAGCTACCTCTGCGCTCAGTTTAACGACCAGACATTTCTGCTCGGCGCACTCATTACTTTGCATGTCCAGCCAGCGCTGCCAGTACTGCATCAGGCGTTCATGGGCTGAAGCGGCGTTGCTATCGAGAATGGTTTCAATCTCAGCAACATAGCGGCCGAAATAATCTTCAAGCAAGGCTTGGCCGAACTGTTCCTTGGATTCGAAGTAGTGATAGAACGAACCCTTGGGGACGCCGGCAGTCTTCAGCAGCTCGTTGAGGCCGACGCTGGTGAAGCCTTTGCCGGCAAAAATTCGAACCCCGGTGTCGAGGATATGCTGGCGCGTGTTGTCGTGACGAATGTTCATTGAGGTGAATGATTTCACAAAATAGACCAGTCGTCTAGAGTTTTGTGCAGATTTCAGAAATGCTGCAGGCCTTAATCGACTTAAGCTGCGATCACTACCCATTCATTGGCGATGACCACTGGTATCGCTAATAGACTTTCGCCTTCACAATCGCCGTATTCACAGAGGCCGTCCTGCCAGCGGTAGCGGGCCTGATGGACGCTGCATTGAAAGCTGAGGTGGGGTTTGGGATAGAGGTGTTCGACCTTGGCGGCGAGCGGTACGCCAAAGTGGGCGCAGCGATTGACGTAGGCGAAGACCTGTTCGCCGCTGCGTAACAGAATGGCCTTGAAGGGCGGCTCGGTTTCGTTGAGCGTGACCAGAAAAGCGCCGCCATCAGGAATGTCGGCGAATCGGGCGAGGGCGGTTCCCGGCGTCGGTGCGCCGGGTAGATCTAACCAGTTTTTTGGGTCTTGAGCCATCGTTAGTTTTAAGAATTTTGGTTTTTGCCCAAAATGGCTGGTGCACCGTAGCACGGGTGACCGCCAAGCATTTCGGGCGTTTTCTTAGGATGCTGCCTCGTGGAAGAACTTGAAGTTTGCCCGGCCGCCTTGTTTGGCTTGGTACATGGCTTCGTCAGCGTGCTTCAATAAACTTTGGGCCGTTTCGCCATCGTCGGGATAAATGCTGATGCCGATGCTGGGGGTGCTGGTGAGCGCGTGTCCTTCAATCTCGTACGGAGGGCTGAGAACTTCCAGTAATTTGCTGGCAATAGTTCTGGTGTCTTCCGTGCCATTGGCGTCGGGTACCAGCACCACAAATTCGTCCCCACCCAGCCGGGCGATGGTGTCGACGCCGCGCACACAGGTTTTCATGCGATGGGCTGCGGCTTTGAGTAACTCGTCTCCGGCGCTATGGCCGTGGACGTCATTGATGAGTTTGAAGTGATCGAGGTCGATGAATAGTAGTGCTACTTTAGTGTGGAGGCGTTTTGCCCGTTCGATGGCCTGCTCAAGCCGATCGAGCAGCAGGCGGCGGTTCGGCAGGCCGGTCAGCGAGTCGTAGTGGGCGAGGTGCTCCAGGCGTTCTTCGACTGTCTTGCGCTCTGAGTTGTCGTAAAAAATGCCGACAAAATTGGTCGTTTCGCCAGCGGAATTCTTGATCGCACTGATGGATAGATATTTCGGGTAAATGCTGCCGTCTTTGCGACGATCCCAGATGTCTCCGTGCCAGTGGCCGGTGGTTAGAAGCGTATCCCACATCTGTTTGTAAAAAGCCGGATCTTGGCGTTCAGACCGGAGCATGCGAGGGTTGTTGCCAAGCGCCTCTTCGCGGCTGTAACCGGTGAGGTCAGTGAACGCTTGGTTAACGGAGATCATGGCGCCGAGCGTATCAGTGACGATAATCGCATGGTCAGTGGCTTCGAAAGCCTTGATGTAAATTGAGGTCTGCTCTTCTTCGTGAAGCAACTTTGTCAGGTCGTCGCCGATCAGCATTGCACCTTTTGCCCGGCCCGCGTAGTCGCGCCAGATAACGCTGTGCCACAAAACATGGCAGGGTTTGTTTTCTGTGTTCAG
>CAYRBE010000288.1:0-2409 GCA_964422345.1 uncultured Dechloromonas sp. | reverse complement strand
TTCGGCTTGCCGTACCCACCAGCTATCCACACCTCTGCACTTGCCGCGTTTAACTTGAAGTCCGGCCGCACCCTCACCTGCGCCAGTCGCGCGCCATCCGGGTCATGCGCGCTCAACAGGGCATGCGGCTCGTCTTCGTCAGGCACGACATCCAGAGCCACACGGACAGGCTGATCGTTGACGATGACTGTGATGGTTTTGTGCAGCGAAGCCTGCAGTTGCTGCTCGTGGCGGAGCACCACCTCTGAGGCCGTTTTGACCAGCGTATTGAATGCGTTGCCATCGAGCGGCTTCGGATTCTTTTTATCGCGCCCCATGGTCCACGGGCCAACCAGCGCGGGTTCGGCTTGACCATCCGGGGTCATTTCCACGGCCCAGCCGTCGTCATCGTTGTTTTTGATGACGCGTGCGGTCCAGCCCCTGTGCACCCAGAGGCGCGGTTCGTTGATGACGGAGGCTTCGTCAGACCCAAGGTCCGGGTGGTCGGGGGGTGTTGTCATGGCGGTAGTTTAACGTCACTTGAAACCGGTGCCGCCCACATTCCAGCGCGTGATCGAGACATACCCTGTATAAGGGTGCCTCACATCACGTTAACGGGAATGCGATTTTGACCATTACATTGATCGGCACCAGCTTTTGGGTGACGGCACTGCAGGATATCGGCGAGAAAATCAAAAAGGGCTTTCACGTCCTGATTGATCCCGATGCGATACCGAGCCTGACGGATTTTGTGCTGGTTGGCGATAACCTGGAGCGTTGGCACGGGCAAGCCGGCTCTCGCGGGGTTGTGGTTTTGGCGGGGGAAGACGTTTAGCAAGCGTAGCCCGTAACTAGCACGCACGAAGGAAGTAACCTTGGGGGCAGCGGATTACGGGGCATTCAACATCAATCCTGAAATACGCTTCGCTCCTTACAGTCTACTCGCTTTGGTTGGCCGTCCGGAAACAACTCAAAGCGGACATCCGCAAACCTGCGGACCACTTGCCAATTAATCGATACAAGTGATGGCGCAATAGGCATAACGATTGGCGCGCAAAGTGAAGTGAGCAAGGGCTAGTTGCAGCACCATCCCTCCATCAATTTTAATCTTATGTGCAAGAGAGGGGTGACATGAAAAAACTATTTCTTCTGATGCTGACAATAGGTGCGATGCAGGGCTGCTCAACAACACTAAAGCTAAACCCCGTTGCATCCGACGAACAAAATGAGATATTTCAAGGTGGAACCAAGGCATTAATATCCACCAAAAAATCACTCGTTACTATCCGGCCGTCCGCCAATTCATATCAATCGGGGCAGCGACCATCACTAGTTGTAAGCGTCACCAACGGCACAGATGCATCGTATAACTTTAGCCCTGATAACATTAGAGCGTCGATTAATGGCCAATCCGTCAAAGTGTTTACTTATGAGGAGTTGGTTGCAGAGGTTAATAGTCAACAAGCATGGGCTATTCTGGGCGCTGCATTAGGTAGCGCTGCGCAATCCTTTAGCGCAGCTAATTCTGGATACACTTATAACACTTCATATTACAGCAGCGGTTATGGTGGTAATCGTTATACACCCTACTCAAGCTATACATATAATTCGGCAGCAGTCCAACAAGCTCAAGCCGCCACAAATGCACAAAATCAGGCAAATATGGCCGCGATCAAGACGCAAACGGACAAAGCCTTGGATCGACTATCTTCTACGATACTTAGAAAAGAAACTGTCTTTCCACAAAAAACTGTTGGTGGCTATATCACGCTGGATAAATTCCCCGTACCTGATTCAGCGAATGAAGTTACTTTAAATGTTTCTGCAGGCGGTGAAATGCATCAATTTAAGTTCATGCTTACTGTTGTAGATAAATAAACTATGCCTTAACAAGTACATCGCGCAGACAATACCTAGATCTGGGAGGCAGCCCAGGCCGGAAGTCACCTCCGATGAGCGTCAGCTTCTGGCCGATTGCAGACCTGCCGGGTGGCGTGTTGTCGGGGGCCATGCCACCTAACAATGACTTACAGGTCGACGCGCCAAAAGCGGTGCGTGTCTGAAGCCGGACCTTAGAAATCTTCTGCACAAAACAAAACGCCCACCGACTCCCGCCGGCAGGCGTTTTTACTTGAACCGCTGAAACCGGAAATTACTTCTTCTTCGCGACCTTGATCTTGATGCCGACCATGCTCTCCGGCTTGACCCACTGGTCAAACTGCGCGGAGGTCAGGTGGCCCAGCTGGATCGCGGACTCCTTCAGCGTGAGGCCTTTCTTGTGCGCGTTCTTGGCGATCGCGGCGGCCTTGGCGTAGCCGATGTAGGGGTTCAGCGCGGTCACCAGCATCAGTGATTCGCGCATCAGCTGATCAATGCGGCCGCGGTTGGGTTCGATGCCGATTGCGCAGTGTTCCTCGAAGTTCTCGCAGG
>CAYRBE010000287.1:0-2468 GCA_964422345.1 uncultured Dechloromonas sp. | reverse complement strand
AAACTCGCCTGCGGTCAGGAACTGATGAGAGACTGCTCCTTGCAGCGGATCAATGGTCATCATTTCTTCGGTTCACCTGGAAAGCCGTGAAATATGGATAAACAGATCTGCTGCTAAATCCAGTAATTGGTGAGCATCCTGGTAGCCAAGCGCGAGCGCGGATTGGGCGTCGGTCCAGATAATTTTTCCTGATTCGTTAAATTGCAAAATCCACATTAATATCCCTGCTTGAGTCGTTATGAATGTTCAGACGACAGGGAGACTATAGCACTCGCAAAAAAGGTTGAGGAAAGTTCTTTGGTAAATTATTAGGAATTGATAAAAAGATTGTCGTTTCTGAAGGAACATCCCCGCTTTTATTGCGCATTACCACTGCCTTGCGTTGGATGGTGTCAAATGCACCGGAAGTGCTATACTTAACCTTAAGAAAAGTGGTTAATCAGTCTGAGGATCAATCCATGAGCCAGCCTCTGCGCGTCTTGATCGTTGAAGATAATGAAAATGACGTTGCTCTATTGCAATATGCCCTGCGCCGGAGGGGCTATGAGATCACCTGCGAAGTAGTGGACACGCCCTCTGCCATGCGCTCCGCATTAGAAGGCCAGGAATGGGATGTCATCACCTCTGACCATGCCATGCCGCAGTTCAGCGCACCGGCGGCATTGGCGTTGGCTAAGGAAATCCGCCCCGACGTGCCGCTTATCATCGTCTCAGGCGAAATTTCCCTTACTCTGGCGGTTGCGCTGATGCGGGACGGTGCGAAAGATTACATCCAAAAGCGCGAATTACCACTATTGATTCCAGCGATTGAACGCGAACTGCATGAGGTGGAGCTGCGGCGTGAGCGACAACGAGTGGACCAGGCATTGCAAGAAAGTCAAGAACATCTGCGCGAGGTGCTTGAAAATTCAATCGATGCTTCTTATAAACGCAATTTACAAATCAACGCCTACGATTATTTGAGTCCTGTTTTCGCCAGGATTACCGGCTATACCCCAGACGAGATGTCTGCCTTGCCCATTGAAGTGGTGTTGAGTTTTATGCATCCAGACGATTTGGCCGAAGTTGAACGCGTGATAGCCGAGTCGATGTCCGGCGATATCGGAATTGCACATCAAGTAACCTATCGGTTCAAACACAAAAACGGTCAGTATCGTTGGCTGCAGGACCGGTTCACCGTCATTCGAGAGACAGGCGGACCGGCCCTGGCTCGGATTGGGAGTGTGAGTGACGTCACCGAGCGCAAGCTGGCGGAAGAAGCCCTGAGCGAGAGAAATGAAAATCTGCGCATACACCAGATCGAGCTGGAGGTGCAGAACGAGGAGTTGCGCCGGACCCAGTTGCAACTGGACGCCGAGCGGGCGCGCTACTTCGACCTGTGGGAAATGGCGCCAGTGGGCTATGTCATTGTCAGCGAGACGGGGTTGATCCTGGCGGCCAACCTGACCGCCATCAACCTGCTGGGCGTGCCGCGCACGTTGTTGATCAAACGGCTCTTTTCTCGGTTTTTTCTCAAAGAGGACCAGGACAGTTACTACCTGCACCACAGACGGCTGCTTGAGACGGGTGAAGCACAGTCGTATGAGCTGCGGATGGTAAAAGACGCCGATCTGCCGGGCGTTACGTGGGTGCATTTGGAAGCGATCCTCGCGCAAGACGAAGGCGGCATGAGCACCAATCCTCCTGGCCCTGGCGAGCGCCGAAAAAGCCCCCGCCGGGCGATCCGGATCGTGCTGAGCGATATTTCCGAGCGCAAACAGGCCGAAGCAGCCCTGCGGGAGAGCGAGGAGAAATATCGCACGATCGCAGACTTCACCTACGACTGGGAAACCTGGCGCAGGCCAGATGGCACCTACCGCTACATCTCGCCTTCCTGTGAACGCATCAGCGGTCACACGGTGGCTGAGTTTATGACTGACCCGCACCTGCTGGTAAAAATTACTCATCCGAACGACCAGTCAAAAGTCAGCGAGCATTACTTTCCGCCAGATGCCGGACACCAGGGGCAAGACGTCGAATTTGACTTTCGAATCCTCACCGCAAAGGGTGAGACCTGCTGGATCAGTCATTATTGTACGGCTGTGTATGGGGAGGACGGGCGCTGGTTGGGACGCCGTGAGAGCAACCGCGACATCACCGCCCGCAAGGAAAGCGAAGAAAAGATCGGATTATTGGTTACCGATTTGGATCGCCTGGCGCATATAGATGAAATGACCGGCATCCACAATCGCCGTTCCATATTAATCCTTGCCGAGCACGAATTCAACGTGGCCATGCGCTACCGGCCCCCGCTCTCGATCCTGTTTTTCGACATTGACGATTTCAAGCAAACCAACGATACCTTCGGTCACGCGATTGGTGATCAGGCGCTCAAACAGATCGTGCAGGCTGCTGGCGCCGAAATCCGTTCCGCGGATGTGATTGGGCGCTTCGGCGGGGATGAGTTTATTGTGCTGCTGCCCCAGACC
>CAYRBE010000286.1:0-2476 GCA_964422345.1 uncultured Dechloromonas sp. | reverse complement strand
GTGAGTGCTTTAGGTAAGCGTTTGACGCGCTCCTGCAAAATTGGGCATGTCAGCATTGGCGGAGCCTCCCCCGTTGTCGTGCAGTCAATGACCAATACGGATACCGTCGATTACCTTGCAACCGCTTTGCAAACGGCTGAGTTGGCGCGTGCCGGGTCTGAGTTGGTGCGTATCACGGTTAATACCCCGGAAGCAGCGGCGGCAGTGCCCAAAATTCGAGATCACCTCGATAAAATGAATTGCAATGTGCCGTTGATTGGTGACTTTCACTATAACGGCCATCGTTTGCTAATTGAGCATCCGGCTTGCGCTGAGGCGCTCGCCAAGTATCGGATCAACCCAGGTAATGTTGGATTCGGTAAGAAAAAAGACGAGCAGTTTGCCCAGATGATTGAATTGGCTTGTAAATATGACAAGCCGGTGCGTATTGGCGTGAATTGGGGGAGCCTCGACCAAGGTTTGTTGGCTCGGGTAATGGATGAAAACAGCCGTAGCGCCAGTCCGCTTGATGCGATCCAGATCATGCGCCACGCGATGGTAACCTCTGCCCTTGAGTCCGCTGCTAGAGCCGAAGAAGTCGGTCTTGCCGGTGAAAAAATTATCCTGTCCTGCAAGGTCTCCAGTGTTCAGGATTTGATCGCAATTTATCGCGAACTGTCGAAGCAGTCAGATTACGCATTGCACCTTGGATTAACCGAGGCTGGCATGGGTTCTAAGGGAATTGTCGCGTCCACCGCAGCACTCTCTGTATTGTTGCAAGAAGGCATCGGCGACACTATTCGCATTTCATTAACGCCGGAACCGGGTGGTTCGCGGGCGCAAGAGGTGGTCGTCGGTCAGGAAATTCTTCAGACTATGGGTTTGCGTGCATTTACCCCTATGGTGGCCGCTTGTCCAGGATGTGGCCGGACGACGAGTACCGTATTTCAGGAACTGGCGGGTGATGTGCAGAGTTTTGTCCGCGCCAAGATGCCTGAGTGGAAACTAAAATATGATGGTGCTGAAAATATGACCCTTGCTGTTATGGGTTGTATTGTGAATGGCCCCGGTGAGTCAAAGCATGCCAATATAGGCATTTCGCTGCCGGGTACGGGCGAGGCACCTTCTGCGCCGGTATATGAAGATGGCGAGAAGACTGTCACCCTCAAGGGTGAAAATATCGCCAGTGAATTCAAGCAAATTATTGAGCGCTATGTGGCGCGCACTTACACCAAGAAATTGAACGCATGAGTCAAACGTTGCAAGCAGTTCGCGGGATGAACGATATCCTTCCTGAAGAAGCAGAGTTCTGGGAGTTGTTCGAAGATACGATACGCTCATGGCTCAAAGGTTATGGCTATCGTCCGATTCGCATGCCTATTGTCGAACCAACACCCTTGTTCAAACGGGCGATTGGTGAAGTCACCGATATTGTTGAAAAGGAGATGTACTCCTTTATTGATAGTTTGAATGGCGAGCCACTTACGCTGCGTCCAGAGGGAACTGCCGGTTGTGTGCGGGCGGTGATTCAACACAATCTAGCAGCGCGGCAGCCACAACGCTTGTATTACGTTGGTCAGATGTTCCGCCATGAACGTCCGCAAAAAGGGCGTTATCGTCAGTTTCATCAGGTAGGTGTTGAGGCGTTTGGGTATGCCGGCCCTGATATTGATGCTGAAATGATTCTGATGGGCGCGCGCCTGTGGGGTGATCTTGGCCTTGAGGGTATTGAACTGCAGATTAATAGCCTGGGTCAGCCGGAAGAGCGGGCGCAGCATCGGACAGCCTTGATTTCGCACTTTGAAGCGAACCTTGATTTGCTGGACGACGAGGCAAAGCGCCGTTTGCACACTAACCCTTTGCGGATTCTGGATACAAAAAATCCTGCTATGCAAGAGATGTGTGCTGCGGCACCGAAATTAATTGATTATCTTGGTCCGGATTCCTTGGCCCATTTTGAGGGCGTTCAACGGATTCTGCGCGATGCAGGTGTGCCTTTTAAAATAAACCCCCGACTGGTTCGTGGTCTGGATTACTACAACCTGACTGTGTTTGAGTGGGTGACAGATCGACTCGGTGCTCAGGGGACCGTTTGTGCCGGTGGCCGCTATGATGGTTTGGTTGATCAGTTGGGTGGGAAGTCGACACCTGCCTGTGGCTTTGCTATGGGGATTGAACGCTTGATTGCCTTGATTAAGGAGTCTGGTGGAGAGCCTGCGGCGCCAGCGCCTGATGTTTATCTGGTTCATCAAGGCGAGGCAGCAGCACGAATGGCCTTCCGCGTCGCTGAGGGCTTGCGTGATCAAGGGATCAATGTTTTGCTGCACTGCGGTGGTGGGAGCTTCAAGTCGCAAATGAAAAAAGCGGATGGCAGCGGTGCTAGTTTTGCAGTCATTATTGGTGATGATGAAGCTGCAACGGGAGAGGCTCAGTTGAAGCCTTTGCGTGAAGCGGGTTCGGCGCAACAAAAATTTAAAGTGGACGATCTGGCAGATGC
>CAYRBE010000285.1:0-2508 GCA_964422345.1 uncultured Dechloromonas sp. | reverse complement strand
AACAATGCCGAGCAGGTTGCCAGCTCAGCCAAGCAACTGCTGCATGCCTCAGAAGAAGTTGCTGACCGTGCTCGTCAGCAAAGTGATGCGGCTTCCTCAATGGCTGCCGCCGTTGAAGAAATGGCGGTCAGCATTGATCAGGTGAAAGAAAATGCCGAAGAAGCCCACGGCATTTCTCAAGAAGCCGGCATCCTTTCCCAGGATGGTGCCAAGGTGATCCACGGCGCAGCCACTGAAATGAAGAAAATTTCAGAAGCGGTCCAATCATCCTCCCTGATTATCGAAGACCTCGGCAGCCAGTCGGACCAAATTACCTCTATCGTCAACACCATCAAGGAAATTGCCGACCAGACCAATCTGCTGGCACTCAATGCAGCCATTGAGGCAGCCCGTGCCGGTGAGCAGGGACGTGGTTTTGCGGTGGTTGCTGACGAAGTTCGCAAACTGGCTGAACGGACCAGTATGTCCACTACCGAAATTGCCGGCATGGTCAGCAAGATACAGAACGGTACCCGTAGCGCTGTCACCAGCATGCAGTCCGGTGTTTCTCAGGTGAGCAATGGCGTTGAACTAGCCAATCAGGCTGGCGACTCGATCAACCGGATTCGCGATGGCGCAGAGCGCGTCACCCAGGTGGTGAACAGCATTTCTGACGCTATCCGTGAGCAAAGTTCAGCTGGAAACCAGATTGCCCAAAAACTCGAAACAATTGCGCAAATGTCGGAAGAAAGCGCAGTTGCTGTAACCCACACCGCCGATGCGGCGCGTCACTTGCAAACGCTATCGGCATCGTTGCATCAGGCGGTGGCTCAATTCAAGACCTGATCTGGGTGTCCCCCAGTGCAAAGGGAGGCGAAAGCCTCCCTTTTTCGTTTACGACCAAAACCAATTACGACTTACTTGTTCCAGCGTTGTGCGGCTGAATCATCTTTATCACGTGCATCGACCCAACGTGCACCATCAGGTGTTTCCTCACGTTTCCAGAATGGCGCGCGAGTCTTAAGGTAATCCATGATGAACTCGCAAGCCGCAAAGGCTTCACCACGATGGGCGCTGGTCACAGCCACCAGAACAATCTGATCGCAAGGTTTCAATGGCCCAACCCGATGAATTACCAAAGCGCCATAAACATCCCAACGCGATTTAGCTTCGACAACAATTTCTTCAAGTGCCTTTTCAGTCATGCCGGGATAATGTTCGAGCGTCATTTCTGACACCCCGGCACCATCATTGATGTCACGCACCAAACCGACAAAGCTGGCCAGCGCCCCTACCCGTGCATCACCCGCCCTTAAGGCAGCGAGTTCCGCACCAAGATCGAAGTCAGCCTCTTGAACACGAACTGTCATCCTCAGATAACCTCACGCGCTTCCATAAAGCGCAGATTCGGGTATTTCTCTTTGACCATGTTCAGATAAACATTGTTGGGCGCGAGATAAACCGGATCCTCAGCACCATCCAGTGCAACATTGGATCCGTAACGGTCTGATAGCTGACGTAATTCATCCGCATCACCATGGATCCAGCGTGCTGTTGAGCAGTTATAGCTCTCGAAGATCACCTTGACGCCATATTCATTTTCCAGACGGCTGGCGACGACATCAAACTGGAGAATACCAACTGCACCAAGAATCAGGTCATTGCCTGAAAGCGGCCGGAACAACTGGGTTGCCCCCTCCTCCGCCAACTGCTGCAAGCCTTTTTGCAGCTGCTTGATTTTTAGCGGATTGCCAATCCGGGCCAGACGGAAGTGCTCAGGCGCAAAGGAAGGAATACCGGTAAAGCGCAGGTCCTCGCCTTCGGTAAAGGTTTCACCGAGACGAATCGTGCCATGGTTGGGGATACCGATAATGTCACCGGGAAACGCCTCATCGGTCGTGCTGCGGTCACGCGCCATAAAGGTAATTGCGTTATTGACCGCCAGCGACTTGCCACCCGCCCCCTGCTTGACCTTCATGCCACGCTCGAAGCGCCCTGAGCAAACACGCAAGAAAGCAATACGGTCGCGGTGCTTCGGATCCATATTGGCCTGAATCTTGAAAACGAAACCCGAAAACTTGTTCTCATTCGGCTCGACGCTACGCGACACTGCCGGACGGGCAATAGGTGCTGGCGACAGATCAACCACTGCATCAAGCAGGCTCTGCACACCAAAGTTATTGACTGCCGAACCAAAGAACACTGGCGACTGCTTACCGGCGAGATAGGCGGCTGCATCAAAGGTATGTGAGGCACCACGAACCAGCTCGATATCAACCCGCAGCTCGTCTGCCTGCGTACCGATCAATTCATCCAGACGCGGATTATCGAGGCCCTTGATAATCTCAGCAGTGCCTTTTTCAGCCTGCGGATCAAAGAAGGCGATCTCGTCGTTGTAGAGGTGATAGACGCCACGGAAGCGCTTGCCCATACCAATAGGCCAGGTCATTGGCGCGCACTGGATACCAAGCACCGACTCAATTTCGTCGAGCAGCTCAATCGGCTCTTTACCGTCTCGGTCGAGCTTGT
>CAYRBE010000284.1:0-2518 GCA_964422345.1 uncultured Dechloromonas sp. | reverse complement strand
TCGTGAGGTCTTCACTAAGGCCCTCGATGGCTTGCATGACGGCCTGCTCTGTTTCATTGTCGAGAGCGCTGGTGGCTTCGTCAAAGATGATGACGTCAGCTTGTTTGTAAAGAGCTCGGGCAATTCCAATGCGTTGGCGCTGGCCGCCGGACAGCCGGATGCCGCGCTCTCCAACAGCGGTTTGGTACTTGTTGGGCCAGGTCTCGATGGTATCGGCGATCTGCGCTTGGCTTGCGGCGCGCCTGACACGTTCGTTATCTATCTGATCTATTGGGTGACCAAATGCAATATTCTCTTCTATGCTGCTGTCAGCCAGAAAAATGGCTTGCGGAACATGGGCAATATGGGCTTGCCAAGCACGGTGGTTACTTGTAGTGATTGCCTGACCATCTATTTTTAACGTGCCTTCAGTTGGCTGTAAAAGGCCCATGACGATATCGAGCAGCGTGCTCTTGCCACTACCAGTCACGCCAATGAAACCCACACGACTCCCTTTCGGAATGTCTAGATTAAGATTGTTGAGTACCCACGGTGTTTGGGAGCTGTAGCGAAATGAGAGGTGATTCAGGCTTAATTGCTGCCTGAACAGAATTGGCTTGGTATCACCTTTGCCAAGGTAATCAGGCAGTGGTTGATCGAGAAGCTCAAGTGTGTCTTGCAGTGAAGCCTGCCCGCCTTGAATACTGGACCAAGATTGATAGGCTTGCTGCATCACTGGCAATAAGCGCTGGGCACCGAGCGCCAGGGCACCGAGCACAGGAATGACTTTGGCGATTCCGTCAGGTTGGTGTGCGAGCGAGTAGGCGATCACGGCGATAAGCAGCATGCCCAACGCCTCCACGCCGTATCGGGGCCCTTGGATAATGAATTGGTTGCTGCCTTGAGCAAGACGCAAGGGGATATCCGCGGAGCGGTAAATCTGGCAGTAGACGGATTGACTACCATCAATAAGGACGTCGCGAATGCCGCCCAGCCCCTCTTGGAGGGATTTTATGACTTGAGTTGACTCGCGGGCTATGTGCTGACTATTTTTGATTTTTTTTGCACGGGTGATCCATGTAATGAAGCCGTAGATCACTCCAAATCCACCAAAAGCCGCCAGCGAGACTACTGGCTCAACAGACAATAGAACAATAAGAATGGCGATTAACATGATTCCGGCGCTGATCAGGGTCAAGATCGGCCCGATGATGCTGTAAATCACTCCATTGGTTTTGGTCGAAATACCGTTGATTACTTCGCTGCTGTTGCGCGCGACATGCACTGCGTACGGCTGGTAAAGAGTACGGCGGTAGATGTCGATACTGAGGTCCGCGCCCGTCGCAAACGAAAGGCGGGTGCTGGCCCAAGCGAGAAGCATGCGCATCGAGCCGGCCACCAGGGCGGCCAGACCAAAAACTACGGTAATAGGCAACAGAAGCTGCTCGGCCGATGTCAGCTCCAACGCTTGTATGGCGGGCTGAGCAACGGGGTGATAAAAAAGGCGGCTCGGTACTGTGAGTACAGCTAGAAAGGGGAGAACTGCGCTAATGCTGAGAATCTCGGCGAATGACGCCAAGATCATCAGAGCTAGAAGAAGACCGAACTGCCTACGTCGCCGACGACTTAGGTGATACCACAGGCGAGTTAGCAGTTTGGAAATGTCTTGGGTTGGTTGCACTTGATCAGAACACGGCATTTATGGATGAAAAATGAACGTCCTATCGCCGTCTCGCCAGGCCAACTTAATGAGCAGGCTGATAAGGTTTGGGCACGCTACCGCCATGCCGGTGCACCAAGATGCACAGCAGATGGCTACTACAATTCGACAGTCAGTTGGCAAGCAGTAGCTGGTGATGGCTCAGGCTCACTCGGGTATCTTGCCCAAGCAACTGCATCAGTACGATTACTCTTTCCTGCAAAACATCGGATATCAGCCCCTCCATCCCGGCCAGCGGCCCCGCCGCAACATGGACGCGTTCGTTGGGCTTAAAGGGGCTAATGTCATCATCGCGGGCCGCGTTCCGGCGCGCTTCGAACTCTCGGATGCTTTTTAGTGTTCTTGGTCGCATTACTGCTGGCTCCTGACCGAAGCGGACGATGGTCGTGACGCCCAGGGTGGATCGCACCGGGGCTATGGAATGGGCAGCTGATCGTGGCTGAACAAATAGGTAGCGAGGAAATAGCGGCTCCTGCAGCGCCTGCTGCCGGCCACGGATCCGCTTCAGTATCTTGATTCGCGGCAGATAGACGGCATAGCCCTGGCGGACAAGGTTGTCGCAGGCAGTTTGTTCCTGCCGGACTTTGGTGTGGACGACGTACCAAGGCAAGCTTGAGGCAGTCTCTCCGCCATGCAGCACATCGAGGCAAGGCGTGACTGCTTCGTTCGTTCTGAGCGACAGATTCATGCCGTAGCATCTCTTTCTGCGTCGCGTCGCAGCTCTTCAATCTCTTTGCGGATGGCCTCGTATTCAGCGACTTTGTGCTTGAGAAAACTGACGGTGAGACGGGCTTTCGCTTCAATGCCGCTCGGAGTGAG
>CAYRBE010000283.1:365-2521 GCA_964422345.1 uncultured Dechloromonas sp. | reverse complement strand
GCAGTCGCCCTTGGCGTTCCCATGTACAGTAATGCAGCCGGGATTATTCCGGTGGTTGAGGCACTGATCGGCAAGGGTGCAGCAATGGGCACGGTGCTGGCCTTCATGATGAGCGTCATCGCATTGTCCGCCCCGGAGATGATCATTCTCCGCAAGGCACTGAAACCAACGCTGATTGCAACCTTCGCCGGAGTAGTCGCCTGCGGCATTCTGCTCGTCGGCTATGTCTTTAACGCCGTTTTATAGGGAGTACATGATGAAACAGGTCAAAGTTTTGGGTACGGGCTGTGCCAAGTGCAAGACACTGGTCGAAATGGTTAAACAATCCGCCGAACAGACCGGCGTCGCCATCGAACTGGAAAAAGTTGAGGATATGGCGAAAATTGTTGGTTATGGTGTGATGAGCACACCTGCACTGGTTGTCGACGGCAAGGTGGTTCATGCCGGTGGCTTGCCGGAACAGACGAAAATTGCAGGCTGGCTGCAGGGCGACTAGTCAAACTAGCCGCTCCGGCAGCGACAAAGAACTATTGCTGGAAATACATCTTTGCTTTGTCTAGCTTGTAAGTCCAAGGCAAGGGAGTATTTTTCCAGCCATTGACCGCCCGTTGCCCGTCTTTTGCACCACCTTTCACCGTGTCACCCTCAACACCTTCGGCAACACTGTAAACTTTGCTGTAACCCGCCATTTGCAAGCGGTCCTGCGCCTTTGAACTGCGGTCACCTGAGCGGCAAATCAGGATGATGGTTGCATCCTTACCAAGACTCATCGCTTTCAGGCGGCGCTCAAGTTCAGGGACAAAATCCTGATTTGGTTCCAATTTGTACATAAAGCGCTTGTCATCCCAGTCGCTCATCAGCTCAGGATGCTCAACAAAAGGCACCAGCGCATCGGCGTCACTCGGCCAGCCGACATACATGGCTTCGGCTCGGGTGCGAACATCAAAAAATGCGACACCTTTGGGGTCTTTTTTCTTCATGTCGTAGGCCTGCTGTGGCGTCAGGTAGAGAGCCAGCTTGCTGCGCTTTACTTCCGGCAGCTTGTCCCAGTCCGTACTACCCGGCGCCCAGTCGGCCGCGATACTCAGGGTCGAGACAGCCAGCAGACAGGCCATGACGCCACTTTTGAACGAAAAGCCATTCTTCATTACGCAATTCCAGGATTTTTTGCCGCCCCTTTAAGAGTCGGCAGGTTGAGATTGACCGGCTTGACGGTCTTAATGTCACGCAGATATTTTGCCACGACATCCCATATTGGCTCGCCTGAATCTTTCGCTTCTTCGGACACAGGTGCCCAGCCAGCCACTTTATAGGTCTTTGCAGGGTCAATCAGTTGCCCCTTGAGCATCATGTTCTGAATACGACTGCCCATTTTTGCGGTTGGATCGCAGGTGTATTGCAAGCCGCCTACCCGCACCATGTCGCCACCCTGCTGATAATAGGGATCAGGATTGAACAGGTTGTCACAGACGTCTTCGAGCACCGTCTTGATCATCTCGCCACTCATGTTGGTAACCGTCGTCCACGGGTAGGTGATCGCCGTCTGGTCGAGAACGTGTTCCATCAGGATGGGCTGACCGGGTAACAAAGAAGTTCCCCAGCGGAAGCCGGGCGAGAAGGCGATTTCAGCATCCTTAACCTTGAGCAGGGAATCAAGAATAACCTGATCGAAAGTGCCATTGAAATTGCCACGGCGATACAGGGTGCCTTCGGTAATCGCCAGTTTCTCGTTAAGTTTCGACAGGTAAGGTGCGCGCGCCTTGTCGATCAGCGCCTGCATGTCACGGTCGGCCGGCAGCAGGTTGGCGAAGACCGGCAGGAGTTTGTAGCGGTAGTCAGAGATCTTGCCGTTCTTAACGTCAAAATCAAGCACGCCGAGGTATTTGCCGTTGGAACCGGCATTGGTCACCAGCGTCTGGCCGCCGGCATTCTTGACAACCACCGGTGCCGGCATGCCGTCATGGGTATGGCCGCCGAGGATGGCGTCGATGCCTTTAACCCGCGAAGCCATCTTGAGGTCGACGTCCATGCCGTTGTGCGAGAGCACAACGACAACCTGCGCCCCCGCCGCACGGGCTTCGTCGACGGTCTTCTGCATATTCTCTTCCTGGATGCCGAAGCTCCAGTTGGGGGTCTGCCAGCGCGGGTTGGCAATC
>CAYRBE010000283.1:0-355 GCA_964422345.1 uncultured Dechloromonas sp. | reverse complement strand
GTATAGGGGAAGGCCTGACCGATGATTGCCACCGGCACCCCGTTCATTTTCTTCATCACAAAGGGCTTGAACACGGCATCGCCGAAGTCGGTGGTCTTGACGTTCTGAGCGACGATGTCGATCTGGCCGGCAAAGTCCTTCTCTTCGATTTCCTTGACCCGTGACTCGCCGTAGGTCGACTCCCAGTGCAGGGTCATCACGTTGACACCCAAAGCCTTGCAGGCATCAACCATATCCTGCGCGTTACTCCACAACGCGGTACCGGAGCCCTGCCAGGTGTCACCGCCGTCGAGCAGCAGCGCGCCGGGACGATTTGCCTTCATGCGCTTGACCAGCGTCGCGAGGTGAGCGAAGC
>CAYRBE010000282.1:0-2557 GCA_964422345.1 uncultured Dechloromonas sp. | reverse complement strand
GGACAAGATGCCCGAGCCGGTGCCAATATCGAAAGCCAGATCACAACCCACTGGCAAAGGGGCCTTGGCGAACAGATCAACGTACTCACCGCGCACCGGAGAAAACACCCCGTAATGCGGGTAAATACGGCCTTCGACCGCTGGCACCGGTATGCCTTTTTTGCGCCACTCATGGGCGCTAACCACCGCCAGCAATTCACGCAGCGAAACCACTGAATCCTCGCCCACCGGCCCATAGGCCTCAAGGCAGGCTTGCCGGACATCCTGCGCCCGCCGCAGCGGGATCACATATTCAGCATCCAAAGGCACCAGCAACATGCCGAGCAAACCGGCGCGTCGTCCTTGCACCTGCCGGTGCTGCTCAAAAGCGGCCGCCAG
Source organism: uncultured Dechloromonas sp. (assembly GCA_964422345.1). Classification (GTDB taxonomy): domain Bacteria; phylum Pseudomonadota; class Gammaproteobacteria; order Burkholderiales; family Rhodocyclaceae; genus Azonexus. The sequence goes on along the minus strand of CAYRBE010000282.1, from coordinate 2,179 downwards.
TGTGGCTGGTTTTTGCTGATTACCTACCCGTGGCTGGCGATCAACTCGCTTGCTCAGTGTCATCAACAGGTTACGGGCATTTTGCCAGTCACCGCGCCAGAGCAAGGCTGTACCGCTGCTCACCAGCCGAAAAGCGGTGTCGGCACTCAGCCTGTCGTCAGCGATCTGGATGTTTTGGTGTGGCGCAATGGCCGCTTCAGAACGCCAGCGGGCGGTGCGGGATTGGCCGTCTTCCAGCCATTTAATCTGTGGATTCATCCGCCTATTGTCCCTCAAGCGGACAAATTACGGGAAATTGGAAAGCCGGCCGATAAGCCGGGTTCTGTTCCCCCCTTGCGGGGTTCGGCAATCATTCCTCTAGTCCTGCCATCACTGACAGGCTCAAGCAACCTACCCGGAAGCAGCGCGGGCCACGCCTATTGCTTCCCTATTTGGTCTTGCTCCGGATGGGGTTTACCGTGCCGTCCGCCGTTACCGTGGACGCGGTGAGCTCTTACCTCGCCGTTTCACCCTTACCTGATCCCCATGGTGCGGGTTACCCCGCCCCATTTAAGGACTTTGCCGCCGCAAGCGGCGTCAAAGCCCAGGGGCCATCGGCGGTCTATTCTCTGTTGCACTTTCCGTTGCCTTGGGTCTTTCGACTTATAGCACCCAGCCGTTAACTGGTATCCCGCCCTGTGGAGCCCGGACTTTCCTCCCGATACCGAAGTATCCAGCGATTGCCTGGCCGACTTTCCGGGGCGGATTATACGGCGCACCAAGCTCAAACGGTCGATTTGACGATTGTCGCTTGCGACCAAAGCCATATTTTCAAGGCAGATCACCACATCGCTTGACCCCTCTACCTCCGAGTGGTAAACCTACATTAGCGTTAATTGAAAAACTAAAACTACTCGATGGAGACACAGTGTCTTTACGAAGAATTCTGAGCACTCTCTGCGCCACAGGCTGGCTAATCAGCCTCTCCGCTTGCGGCCCAACCGAACCGATCAAAATCGGCCTGATCGCCGGACTATCTGACCGCGGCTCCGACTTCGGCGAAAGCGTGCGCAATGGTGTAATTCTCGCCATCGAACAACAAAATCAGGCGGGCGGCATTAACGGCAGAAAGATCGAGTTGATTGTTCGCGATGATGGCCAAGATAAGGCCATGGCGACCAAAGCCGCCGAAGAACTCATCAGCCTACGCCCCGACATCATCATTGGCCCGGTCACCAGTTCGATGGCTACCGTCATCATGCCGCTGATGGATCAAGCCGGGCAAACAATCATCAGCCCAACCGTTGCCTCGCCAAATTTTTATGGCAAGGACGACAATTTTTTCCGGGTTAACTGCACCACCCGTGAAGCTGCAATTCAACACGCCAAAGTACTTTTTGAGCGCGGCAGCCGAAATGTCGGGCTGGCCTTAGATACCTCCAACCTGCCGTTTTCCGGAACTTGGGCCGAGGCTTTTTCTGCCGAATTTGCCAAACTGGGTGGCAGCACCAGCGGCACCAGCGGCTTTGAATCAACCGCCTCCACCAGTTTTTCTCAGGTCATTGCCCGCTTGATTTCGACTAATCCTGATGCCATGATTTTTGTCGCCAGCACGCTGGATACGGCCCGTCTGGCTCAGCAAGCCCGCCGCCTGGCGCCGGGTATGCCGCTTAGCTCATCAGAATGGGCTGCATCAGCCGAAACGCTTAGCGAGATGGGCGGCAGCGCCGTTGAAGGCATGTTGATGACCCATGCTTATGACCGCAATGACGAACGTGCTGCCTATCAGAAATTCCGCGGTGACTTCAAGAATCGTTTCCAGCGCGAGTTCGGCTCATTTTCTCTGCTCGCTTACGATACGGCTAACGTCGTTATGGCGGCCATGAAGCAGCGCGGAAAAGATGAAAACATGAAAACTGCCTTGCTCAAGTACGCCCCGTATCAAGGCGTGCAGCAGGAAGTTCGCTTCGACGCCAATGGTGATGCAACGCGCAAGGTATTTTTTACTGAAATCCGTAACGGCAGTCTGGTACAGATCAAATGATCCAGCCAACAATCCGCGAGTGGCGACTACAGGCCTACCTGGGTGCGCTGCTGGCCATCACTTCGGTGCTGACCTTTCTGATTGTCGGCTCGGTATTTCTGCTCACCCGTATCCCACAACTTGAATCTGAAATCCGCACGCGGGCAGAAGCGGATG
>CAYRBE010000281.1:0-2579 GCA_964422345.1 uncultured Dechloromonas sp. | reverse complement strand
TGAACGCACCGGCGAAATCGGCCTGCTGGTTGCCCTCGGGGCAAAACGCCGAACCATACTGCTGCTTTTTCTCGGCGAAGCCGTTGCGCTTTCAGCGATTGGAGGCCTGTTCGGACTGCTGCTCGGCATCGGACTGGCACAACTGATTCACCTCGCCCTGCCCGCGTTGCCGGTGCACACCCCGCTCAGTTTTGTGGTTTTGGCGGAGTTAATCGCCATGCTAATCGGCCTCGCCGCAGGCGTACTGCCCGCTCGCAATGCCGCCCGGCTCAACCCGGTCGACGCCCTGCGCAGCGAGTGACATGATAAAGTTCTACTTCCAATTTAAATAACCCACAGAGGATTACAGCAATGGCGTATTACATTGACCAACTCCAACCCGGCATGACTGCCAGCACCGCCAAAACCGTCACTGAAACCGACATCATCCTGTTTGCCGGTATCTCAACCGATATCAATCCGGCGCACCTTGACGAGGAATACTCCAAAAACACCATGTTCGGTGGCCGCATTGCCCACGGCATGCTTTCTGCCGGTTTTATTTCAGCCGTGCTCGCCAACCAGTTGCCCGGCCCCGGCACCATTTACATGTCGCAAACGCTGAAGTTCAAAGCACCGGTTCGCCCAGGCGACACGGTACGGGCTACCGTCACCGTCAAAGAAGTCAATGTGGCCAAAAACCGCGTGACACTGGACACCGTGTGCACCGTGGCCGGCAAGACCGTCATTGAAGGCGAATGCATGATGATGCCGCCAGTTCGCCCAGCGGAAGACAAAGCCGCCTGACTTTAAGGCAGCCCATAAAAAACGCCGGTAGAAACCGGCGTTTTTTATTGCATCAAACAATTTAAAAGCTCAGAAATGCTCGTCAGGCCGCAGGAAGCGCCACTGACCAAGAGCCAATTCGCCCAAACGAACCCGACCAATACGGACGCGTTTCAAGCCAATCACGGTCAAACCAACCGCTTCACACATCCGGCGAATCTGGCGTTTTTTGCCTTCTTTCAGGATGAAGTGCAGTTGGTCTTCGTTCAACTGTTTGACCCAAGCCTGTTTGAGCGGTTTGCCATCAAGCTCAAGACCAAAGCCGAGTAACTTCAACCCACCCGGAATCATTTCCCCGGAGACTCGAACGAGATACTCTTTTTCCGCTTGGCTATCTTCACCAATCAACTTCTTGGCAACCCGACCGTCTTGCGTCAACACCAGCAAACCGGTTGAATCAATATCGAGCCGCCCGGCTGGCGCTAGGCTACGCAACATCCAGGGCTTAAATTCAGGCGTCCCTGGCTGGCGCAGCTGATTCTCTTGCGTAATCAGCGTAATCGCAGGAATACAACCCGGTTCCGGCTGGCCAGAAACATAGCCCACAGGCTTGTTAAGCAATATCGTGACTTGCTTGGCCTGATCCCGCTCTGCATCTTTTGAAATCGTGATTTCGGCATCCTGATTGATCCGGGTGCCCAACTCAGAGATACGCACACCATTCACCAGCACCCAGCCACGCTCAATCCACAGATCAGCCTCGCGGCGCGAACACATCGCACGCTCGGACATTACCTTGGAGAGACGCACGCCTTCCTGAGAAGAAACCCGAACGGTAGTTGCCGCGCCTTTTACTGCGGGCACCCGCCCCCAAGGCGAATCAGGCTCTGAACGAGGAGGGCTACGTCGGGCTGGCCCGGTAGACGCAGATTTATACGGCTTTTTACCAACCGGTTTCGGTGCCTCGACAGCTACCCGTTTGACACTCAACGTGCCCGCCGGGCGCTCACGCGGCAGGTCAGCCGGCGGCGCAACACTCACCGCAGGTTTAGGCCTAGCTTCAGACTTAAGCTCAGGCTTAGCTTCAAACTTGACCTCAGCTTTAACCGCCGGCTTAGGCTTGACCTGCTCCGGCGATTTTTCCGCAGAGGATTTGACTGCAGACTCAGGCTTACGCCATTTGCCCCACGGATCATCCCCTGCCGAGTTTTTGGGCGAATTGCCCTCGTCGGAATCGCTCATTGCAGACCGAGGAGCTCAACCTCAAAAACCAATGTCGCATTTGGCGGAATCACACCACCAGCACCACGAGCACCGTAACCGAGTTCTGGCGGAATGGTCAGCTTGCGGGTGCCGCCAATTTTCATGCCCTGAACGCCTTCATCCCAACCGGAAATGACGTGACGCTGGCCGAGCGGAAAATCGAAGGGATCATTGCGATCCTTGCTTGAATCAAACTTGCTGCCATTGGTCAGCCAGCCGGTGTAATGCACCACCACATGATCACCCACCTTTGCCTCAGCGCCTTCGCCAACAACGGTGTCTTCGTAGATCAGGCCAGAAGCCGTGGTAATTTCAGCCATAAAAAGCTCCAGATATGCAGAGTTACGAGAACTCACTGCCTGCCGCAGCGTCAATCACCGACCCGCAAACAGACAAAATTAGAAAAGACCAAGTCTACCACAAGCTCACGACAAGGCTTTGACTTCACGGTACATTTCTGTATAATGCGCGGTTCTTTAGTAGTACCCTTTGTATCATTTTCGGAGTCCAACCCATGTATGCGGTCATAAAAACCGGCGGTAAGCAGTATC
>CAYRBE010000280.1:0-2584 GCA_964422345.1 uncultured Dechloromonas sp. | reverse complement strand
CCAGATGCAGCAGTCTATCAAGGCCAAATTCCTCGCCTTCGGAGTTGCAGCATTCAGTAATTCCATCAGAATAGGCGAGCAGTCTGTCTCCGGGACGGATCGCAACCGTGCTCTGCTCGTAAATCTCGTTGTCCGCTATGCCGATTGGGATGTTGCTGCCCAAGATGGACTCAACTTCGCCACTTGAACCGCGTAGTAGAAGACCCGGCGTGTGGCCGGCGTTGACCAGCGTCAACTTGCCAGCACTGAGATCAAAGCGATAGAGCGCCAGCGTCGCGAAAGATGACAATCCAATCAATCGGTGGGTCAGATTGCGATGCAAGAGATTGACGATATCGGCAGGTGATGGAAGCTCCGACTGCCCCAATTGGTCGGACAAGAGCTCGGCCAGAACCATGTTGTAGTTGGTCTTGATCGCCGCACCAATGAGAGCCGCCGGGACGCCCTTGCCCATCACATCACCAACCAGAATATCGAAACAGCCAGCGCTGAAGCGGTGCACCGCGTAGAAATCGCCGTCGATACCCTGTGACGGCTCGGTATAAGTTGCGATGTCGGCGCCTACGATACCCTGCGGAATGTCACCAAACAGGAGCGAAAGTTGTATTTGATGGGCCGTCTCCAGTTCGTTGAGTCGGGCTTGTTCGAGCGCCAACTCAATCTTCTTTTGACATGTTATGTCAGTGCGAATGGAAATGTATTGGTAAGGACGGCCCAGTTCGTCCAGCCAGGGAACAATGGTCGCAGCTACCCAGTAGAGTTCTCCCAGTTTGCTGCGGTTGCAAATCTCACCGTGCCAAACCTTGCCGGCTTTGATGGTTTCCCACATCTGGTGGTAGAACTCCGGCGTATGCAAGCCAGACTTGATCAAACGATGGTTTCTTCCAACTAACTCATCGACCGTGTAGCCCGAAATTTCCGTAAACTTGCGGTTGGCATACGTAATCCTGCCATCGCCACCGGTAATGCTGACAATTCCGTGTTGGTCCAGCGCAAACTGCTGGTTGTGCAAGGCCCGTCGGGCTGCTTCGCCGTCCCGAACCAAACTGCCAATCAATTGGGCGACCGCGCCCAACTCATCGTCCGAAGTGTTCAATACGTGGGCTTCAGCCAACCCATCTTCTTTCTGTTGATTACTGAGTAATTGGGCCAGACTTTGGTGCATGGAATGCAACGCCAGTGAACGCTTTGCCATGTCTTGCTGCAACTGATTGTTTGCTTCACTCAGTTCTCCAGAGCTGAGTTCAAGGCTTCGAGCCCTCAATTCCAGATCTCGGTCTGACTGCTCATACGCGGTTTCGACGCGCTTAAGAAGTTCTCCGAAATTCCCCAGAAGACAAGCGACAGCGGGATCGATGTCAGTCTGGCGAGCCAGAACGCCGGCGGCGTCTAGCAAATTGCCAAAAGCGGCCTCGTCAGACAGCCCGAGTGTGCGCTTTAGCTGGCGCTGAAGAATGCGGTGCATCTTGAGCCTCGGAAGTTTTAGGCAATGGCTTCGCGCTCGCTGAGCATGGTGATAGTCATGGTCTGGTTGTGCAAGTGACATTTGCCACCGTTGCTGAACGGTCCGATTTCACCGTATGAATAGAAGCCGGTCAGCGCAACTTGACTGCCCAAAACAGAACTGACAGCCTCCACTTCTTCTTCAACACGCTCCCCCATCATCAACTTGCGGCCTATGCAACTGATCAGTATCGCAAGGCCGTCACTCTTTCCGCCCAACATCCTGGCGGCATCTTTGGCTGCGGTCTCGGCGCCGTCCACCAGTCCATCGGTGTTCGCATGCATCAGCTTAAGGTAACCGTTCAGTTCGATCGCCCCGGCCAGTGTCAGGCTGCCGTCACTCTCGTTAACACCCAAAATAGTGCGAATCAGTCCAACGGATTTGTGATCGTCCCCAAGGATGGCAAACGGAAACAGCAAGCCCGAAGCCGGCAGATCTTTGGCGTAATCGCCGAGATAAAGTTTGTAGATGTCCAGCGCCGGTTTGCCGTCAAGTTCGTAAAGAACATTGCCGTCGCATCGAGTGATTTTGCGCTCAGGACCGAACGTTTCCCAGCCACCAAAACAGCCATGTGCAATATTCAGGGCGTTGCCGTACAAACCAACGGCGACCACATTGTTGTCGGTGACCCCGTTGACGCCCCAGGTCCAGGTCCGCTTGAAGGCCCCGGCGTCGCCAGCCAAGCCACCGATCACGGGGATGCGATCACCTACGATTGAGGCGACGCCATCGACCAAGGCGCTGCCGTTTATTTCCACTCCTGGTGCAAAGACCAGTATGGCGTGCAGATCTGAGTCGATTAGGCCGTTGCCAATGCCTGCTCCGGCAGCATTGGATTCGCTCATGCTCGATAGAACTGCGTCGACGGACTTGACACGCGCTGCGCCGAAACTGACGGCGGTGACAGAGCAGCTGCCTTCGCTAACACCTTCGACAGTTATTTCTCCAGCAGTGCTGCAACCAATGATCGACGCGCCGTCGAACAACTCGGTGACCTCTTCAACGAAAAGCGGGTCGGTAAAGAACGATGCATCGCCGAAGATCGTTACCAATTGCGGGGAAATTCCTGCCAATGGCGCT